>JBBSNR010000135.1:0-7541 GCA_038260635.1 Phormidesmidales cyanobacterium | reverse complement strand
GCTGAGCCAGTAGCTGAGCCGGTGGCTGAAGTCGCCTTTAGCAACTTAGCAGACCTCTGGCGTCAGATACTGGCTGTGCTTCAGCCCAGACCCACGCAAATGGTGATGTCTCAGCAGGGCGTTTTGCTGGGCTTTGACGGGGTAGGCGCAAAAGTTGGCTTTCGGGCGGCGGCGCTGCAAAAAATGGCCCAAGATCGGGTGCCCAATTTAGAAGCGGCGTTTGCCGCCGTTTTTCATCGCAAAATCAAGGTCTCTCTAGAGATCGTAACCACCGAAACAGCCCCTCCACCCAACGGTCGAGACCCCTTACCCTCTGCCCCCACTCAGACGGGTTCACCTGCTATTGCCCCCCCAAATGGCGTCCCTAACAGCGTCCCCAACGGCGTTGCGCCTGCAAGCGGATTAACTGAGGAACCCGCCGCTGACTTATCGCCACCGAAGCCGCCAGAACCGCCTACTGACAGTAATCCTAGCGCCCGGTTAGATCCACCCACTGCGCATCAAGGGATAGATCAAGATCAGGAAAAAATTAAGCGGTTTGCCAACTTTTTCAACGGCCAAATTGTCAATCTAGATGATGATATAGATGAGCCGACTACAGGCAATCCGTCGCGGTTAAAGTCGTCTGAGCCTGGGCCGGATGTGCCTTTTTGAAGGTTCGGGTTTGGCGAGCTGCTAGCTGCGTAAATCGACTTTGTAGGCTTTTTCCAGAGCGGCTCGCACTTTTTGGTGGATGGGCTCAATGTCTTTGTCGGTAAGGGTGCGATCGCCCGCCCGATAAACCAGTCTAAAAGCTAGAGAGCGCTGCCCTACCGGCACATTTTCGCCGCGATATTCGTCAAATAGCGTCACCGTATCCAGCAGCTTACCGCCCGCTTTGCTAATGGCTCTCTCCAAATCTGCCACCGAAACGTCTACCGGCGCGAAAAAGGCCAGATCGCGGTCAGAGGCGGGATAGGTGGAGTAGGCCGCAAACTTCACAGCTTTACGACTGCCAGTCAGACACGTCACCAGCACCGACCAATCCAGGTCAAAAATGTACACGGCTTCTGGCAGATCGCGGGCCTGACGCAGCTGCGGATGCAGCTGACCAAACTTTCCTAAATAAGTGCGGCCTCTTACCCACAGCGAGGCCGTGCGTCCAGGATGCAGGCGCGGGTCACCGTCGGCTTGGCGGTAGTCTACCGCTAAGCCCAAACTGTCAAACACCCGCTGCAAAATGCCCTTGGCTTCATACCAGGTGATGGGCACTGCCTGGTTACTGGTTACCCAGCACCCTCGCCGAGCATCGCCGCCGACAATACCCGCTACTTTAATCGATTCAATCGGGTCGCCATTGCCTGGGGTCTTCTCCTCAGCCTGACTAAAGACATGCCCAATCTCAAAGGCATTAATTGGGCCGTTACCCTGGTTTAAGTTGAGCTCAAAGGCGTCAATTAAGCCATCTAATAAGTCAGTCCGCAGGGCTGAATATTCTTTAAAGAGCGGATTGGCTAAGACCACCTGCTGCTTAGCCGCCGGGTCAGTGTTGGTGAGCGAATAGTGAATCGTCTCAGTTAGCCCTGCTGCCCGGAAAGCAGCTCGCAGCTGTCTGGAGAGGGCTTCTTCTTCAGAAAGATAGCCCCGCGAAGTTTGGGTCGGTAGCGTATAGTCAAAGCGATCGTAGCCATACAGCCGGGCGACTTCTTCAATCAGATCAATTTCTCGCTCCAGATCTTGATAGCGATAAGGCGGAACTTCTACCGTCCAGCTGTCTGCGCCCGTGTCCGTGCCCATGAGCGTCGCCTTACAGCCAAGCTTGTCCAGCAGGGTTTCTACGGTTGCTTTATCCAGCGCAGCTTCAGTTTCTACGGTCGGCCCCAAAATCTGGTTGATGCGGCTGAGCCGTAGGGAGACCTCGCGGGTTGGAGAAATGCGACCAGATTCTGTGCGGTCTTCGGCTTGACCCACCAGGCGGGCACCGGCGATGTCTTGAAGGAGTTGGAGGGCGCGATCGCAAGCTAACTTTAGCTCAGCCGGGTTTACTCCGCGCTCGTATCGGGCCGAAGCTTCAGTCCGCAGCCCTTGAGAGCGAGCCGAGCGCCGAATCGCCGCCGCATCAAAATAGGCCGCCTCTAGAAATACCCGCTGAGTGCGGCTGTCAACTTCTGTCTCCGCGCCGCCCATCACACCGGCTAGCGCTACAGGCACGTCATTGGCGGTGACCAGCAGCGTTTGCGATTCCAACTGGCGCTTTTGATCGTCCAGCGTAGTGAGCGTTTCATCGCCTTTGGCGTAGCGCACTCCCACCGTGACCGACTGCCCTGTTCCAGCAGCAATCAGCCGATCCAGGTCAAAGGCGTGCAGCGGCTGACCCCACTCCAGCAAGACATAATTAGTCACATCTACCACATTGCTAATCGCGCGAGTGCCCGCCGCAGTCAGCCGCTGCTGCAACCACAGGGGTGAAGGCGCAATCTCAATCTCTTCTAAAATGCTGCCAATGTAGATCGGGCAGGCTTTAGGATCGCTCAGGGCAACAGTAACCCCCTCAGGCGAGTCACTCGCTGACGCTTCAGCCAGCGGCAGCTTCAGCGGATTGCCAGTAATCGCCGCAATTTCGCGGGCAATTCCCACCATGCTCAGGGCATCGGCTCGGTTTGCGGTAGAGCTGACATCCAGCACAAAGTCATCTAGCCCGAGCAGGGGGCGCACGTCTTGGCCGACGGTAATGTCCGCTGGCTCAAAACTCGCCGGGTCAAATATATAGATACCTTCAGACTCTTTGGACAGGCCCAACTCCGCTGGCGAGCAGATCATGCCAGCTGAAGCAACCCCGCGCAGCTCTCGGGGCTTAATTTTGAGATCGACCTGGGGTAAATAGCTACCTACCGTCGCCACCGGCACAAAAATGTCGGCCCGGACGTTGGATGCGCCGCAGACAATCGTAGCCGGTTCTGCTGTGCCAATATCTACAGTGCACACGCTCAGTTTCTCAGCGTCAGGGTGAGGCTGACGGGCCAAGACCCGGCCAACCACCACACCCGCTGCCCAGCTTTGGCGATCTTCAATCTCTTCGACCTCAAAGCCCACCATCGTCAGCGCGTCGGCTAGCGCGTCTGGCGAAAGATCAAATTCAACAAATTCTTTGAGCCAGTTAACAGAAACACGCATGGGCGATCAGCGCTTGCCACAACAACAAAAGCAGCCCGACAGTTCCCTCCGAGCTAACAACTCCGCGCTAACTCTACAGGTCACCTCGAACGGCCTCGACTTATCCTACTACGCTATCTCTAGAATATGTTTCTCACTCAGGATGCGGGAACACTTGAGGGATGGCCATCTGAAGTTAATAAATTTATCTGACAGCGAGAGCGCCGCTAGATAAGGCGATTTTTTCACCTCTAATGACTTATTGCATAGCCACTCACTGCCCTCAACCCAAAAACGCTGCCAATGCCCGGTTTTGTAAAACCTGCGGTAGCTCACTTTGGCTGCGCGATCGCTACCGAGCCTTAGGAATACTGGGTCGAGGCGGCTTTGGTGCCACCTTTTTAGCCCGCGATCAGTCTTTGCCGGGCCAACCGCCCTGTGTGATCAAGCAGCTGCGGCCCACCACAGAGGTGCCCGCGCTGCTAGAGATGGCCCGCGACCTCTTTCAAAGGGAAGCCAATATCCTGGGTAAAATTGGCAACCATCCGCAGCTGCCTCGCCTGCTGGACTACTTTGAGATGTCCCAGGAATTTTACCTGGTACAAGAGTACGTGAGAGGCTCTACCTTACAGAAAGAAGTCAAGCAAGGCGGCCCTTTTACAGAGGCCGGGGTGAAGCAGTTCTTAACCGAAATTCTGCCTGTCATCCAGTACATTCACAGCCATAAAATTATTCACCGCGATATCAAACCCGCCAATCTGATCCGCCGCGAAGAAGATAGGCAGCTGGTGATGATCGACTTTGGCGCAGTCAAAGATAAGGTCAACCCGCCACAAGTTGACGCTTCTGAGCAGACAGCGCTGACGGCCTATGCCATTGGCACACCGGGCTATGCGCCGCCCGAGCAGATGGCGATGCGGCCAGTCTATGCCAGTGATCTCTATGCCATTGGGGTCACCTGCGTCTATTTGCTCACCGGCAAATCACCCAAAGACCTCCCCTACGACCCGCTTACAGGGGAGCTACGCTGGCGAGATAACGTGCCAGTGAGCGATCACTTCAGCAAAGTGCTGTGCAAAATGCTAGATATCTCAGTCCGCAGCCGCTACCAAATGGCCGGCGATGTTTTGCGCGACCTGAACCTGGAACCCTATTTAAACAGCCTCTCGCAAAATCTGGCCTTTGCAGCAGTTGAGCTTGCCCCGATGGAGTCTGCACAGCCAGAGACAGGCGCGTCACCCTCATCGCGAATGGCAGCGGCTATTCGGGCCAGGCGCGATCGCCAGGTTAGAACCGGCGCTACTTGCTCACAGGCTGACCACACTCACGCTAAAAAGCCGACGGCAAAGTCTCTCAAGGAATCCTATGAAAAAGGGCAGCGAGATTTCTCCAACCAGATCTTTACCCAGCTGGATCTGCGCGCACAGACCCTTATAGGGGCAAGCTTTGCCAAAGCGATCCTGCGCAAAACCAATCTGCTCAGCGCTGATCTCTCAAATACCAACTTGAGCCGCGCTAATTTAAGTGAGGCCAAGCTCAAAAATGCCAAGCTCAAAAACGCCTATCTAGGCGGTGCTAACTTATCAGGCGCAGACCTGCGAGGAGCCAACCTCACCCGCGCCAGCTTAGAATTAGCCAATCTAGAAAATGCCAATCTCTGCGGCGCTGACCTGACTGGCGCAACGATTACCGAGAATCAGCTCGCTTCGGCCCGCACTAACTGGTCTACTATCCATACCAATGGACGGCGAGTTTTACGCTATCGCTGAGTCATCTGCCGGTCAGCGCCCCACAGTACAGCTCGCTTTAATCAATCGTAAAAGCCTGGTTTTGCCCGCTAAACTAATAGCAGACTTTAGCGAGGAAGTGCGTATGTTTGTCGATGAGCTCACCCCTTTTGTCCGGGAGCTAGCCCGTCAGCCGGTGGCCTTTTGTGGCGGCTTTTTCTCGGGTCTTTTTCGTTTAGACTTGACCGAAGATCCGGTGAAAACGTGGCTTAATAAGCAGGGCGCTGTTCCCGGTGCGGGCACTTCACCTAGCGGGGTAAATTCGTCTGCGCCTGAAGGTCCGCAGTCTATTGATATAGACTGATTTTTGCTCCGAGGCTGACCCTTGCTTAATAAAGGCTGCTCATCCAGTCAAGCACTTGGCGATTAACCGTGCTGAAATAGCTCAGGTCGCTTGAGTTAGCAGCGAGGATGTCGGCAGTTAGGGCAAGGGCAGCTCTGTAGTCGGCGATCGCACAGTTCCAGTCGCCTTGCAGATGATAGACGCGGCCCCGTTCTGCACGCAGAGTCGCACTTTCAGGTCTGAAGAATAGGGCAATATCCAAGCAGGTGAGCGCTTCTTCGTAGTTGCCCATCTGCCGAAAGGTAATCGCCTGATTCAAGCGAGCGCGAATGTTGAGCGGGTTGAGATCGATTGCCTGATCGTAGTCGGCGATCGCCGCTGTCCAGTTTTGCTGACTGGCATAGAGATTTGCCCGGTTGCTGTAGGCTCTATCCAGCTCACTATTAAGCTCAATGGCATAGCTGTAGTCGGCAAGGGCGCGATCCCATTGCTGCAACTGATAGTGCATGAGGCCGCGATTGGCGTAATGATCTGCGCTATCAGGTTCGTAGGCGACAAGCTGGTCAAAGGCCTGGACCGCCGCGACGTAATTCTTTTGCTGGGCCTGCCAGCGAGCCTGACTCCTCAGCAGCAGGCTGGCATCTGAGCGAGAGAGCCAGCTGTTGGGCCGACAGCGATAGGAGCGATTGGGCTGACGCACCGGGTTACGAGGCGATCGCGCCGCCTGCCCCAAAGCTGATTGGGCGGCTGATTGGATGGAAACGGGTGGAATGGAAGTGGGCGAGATAGAAGCAGCTTGGACAGCGTCAGAGCTAACAGAGTTTAGAGATTGCATGGTGTAGATATCACATTTGCGAGAGATGGCATGCATTCAGTGTGAAAGTAGGTGGGCAAAGCCTGCTCGGATGTGTGTCACTTCATCAGTTGGTTCAGCGACAAGGCACTGAATCTGGCTGATAGCATCGTCTAAACGCTGTTTTGCAAACCGATACAACAAATTTATTTACATATAGCGTTCTTGATGAAATATTCTCACGGCACTCAACCTAAACCAAACCGAAAAATGACGTAGGAATGAGTTGCTTATCTTCAAAGAAAAGTTGATATGTCGGTAAAAATGCTGGCGTAAGACGGCAACCAAATCGGCAATTACTCGCCTGCTGCATCGCCTGCTGCTAGACAAATCAAACTATCGGCAAATCAGGGAGACTAAGGCAGCCTGTATCTAAAGCAAAAAGTGAGCGCTCAGCAGTGTGAACGCTCACCTTTATAGGCCAGGCTGTAGTCAGAAGAAGAAACCTATAGTCAGAAGACTTTGGCTAGAAAACCGCGGTCAGAAGACTGTAATCAGAAAGGGGTGTGTTGAACAGGCAGTGTGTCAAATAGACAGGGCGACCTTCTATCTGAAGCCAACCGACGCCTGCCATACGAAGGCAAGCAGCAAAAAGAAGATAGGAAGAATGGGCAAAACATCAATTAGAGGTCCGAAGGCGCGGTAGGCTTCGGGCAAGGTTGCTACCAGCAGTGCGGCGTCCATAGATCCGGTGTCTCCAAATGCTCATTGAATAGTAAACACTACTTTATCACGGCCTGCGATCGCCTTGGCAGCGGCCATACCATTCTAAACAATCGTTCAATAGACTAGCAGATAAGGCTTTCAAGCCCGACTCTCAAGGTGTAAAGCAGTAAATATATTGTTACGATAGTGTGCCAAAGACGCCTGTTGACTAGAGCGGCTAAGCCAACCAGCTCGAAAACGTGTCGGCAAAGCGATCTTGCAATATGGCATCTCGAATTGAAGTGGTAAAGCGGATGAGTTCGGTAATGTTGTGAATAGAAAGTAAGGTGTAGGCCAGCAGCTCATGAGCGTGGATCAAGTGGCAGAGATAGGCGCGAGTAAAGTTTTGACAGGTGTAGCAGGGGCAGCTCGCATCTAGCGGGGTGAGGTCGCGGCGGAAGCGGGCATTTTTCAGGTTCCAGCGATCACCCTGGACCAGCGCTGCGCCGTGACGAGCAAACCGGGTAGGAATCACGCAGTCAAACAGATCCATGCCCGCAGCGATCGCCTGAGCCATCTCCCGGTAGGTACCCACCCCCATTAGGTAGCGGGGCTTGTGCTCAGGCAGCAGCGGCGTTGTCGCCTTGACAATGTCTGCAATCAGTTCTGGCGGCTCGCCCACGCTGACGCCGCCAATGGCATAGCCGGGCAAATCTAGCGCAGCGAGATCTTGGGCCGCCGCCTGCCGTAAATCCAAATAGACACCGCCCTGAACAATGCCAAACAGGGCCTGGTCAGAGCGCTGGTGAGCCTGAATGCAGCGCTTCAGCCAGCGGTAAGT
>JBBSNR010000134.1:0-7552 GCA_038260635.1 Phormidesmidales cyanobacterium | reverse complement strand
GGTGCACACCCTCTGCTATTTGGATTTGGACAACTTTAAAGTGGTTAATGATACCTGTGGTCATGCCGCTGGCGATCGCCTCCTCCAGCAGCTGAGCCAGCTACTCACAGAGCAGCTCCGAATAGCCGATATTTTGGCGCGTTTGGGGGGAGATGAATTTGCCCTGCTGCTAGAGTACTGCCCGTTAGATCAAGCCATTCGGATTGCCAATGAACTGAGAGAAAAGCTAAAAACCTTTCGGTTCAACGCGGATGGAAAAGTATTTTCTGTCGGGGTGAGCATTGGCGTGGCTACCATCACAGCTGAAACTGACAGCGCTGCTACCGCCCTCAGTGACGCTGATGCAGCCTGCTATATCGCCAAGCGCAAAGGCCGCAATCGCGTTCATGTGCATCAGCCTGACGATTTGGACCTGGCTCAGCAGCGAGGTGAAACGCAGTGGGCCGCCTACCTTGCCGAAGCGCTGGAGACTGACCGATGTTGTCTGTACTACCAGTCAATTTTGCCGCTGCGCCCAGCTTGCCCGGCGGCGGGCTGTGTAGATTACTGGGCGGAGCACTACGAGGTGCTGCTGCGACTGCGCGACCAGACCGACCAGCTGATTTCACCGAACGCTTTTATCCCGGCAGCTGAGCGATTCAATCTGATGCCCCAGATTGATCGATGGGTGGTGAAGACTTTGTTTGCCGCTCAGTCGAGGCATTACCAGCAGGCTTGGGCGCGCTCACAAGCGCAGCCCTGTTTTGGCACCCATCTATACTCTATTAATCTTTCGGGGGCGAGCATCAATGACGATGAGTTTATTGACTTTCTGCATGAGCAGTTTGCGCTTTATCAAATTCCACCGGCTGTCATTTGCTTTGAGATTACGGAGACGGCGGCGATCGCCAACTTAACCAAAGCCGCTCAGTTCATCGGTGAGCTGCGGCAGCTCGGCTGCCAGTTTGCCCTGGATGACTTTGGCAGCGGCATGTCTTCGTTTGCCTACTTAAGAACGCTCCCAATTGACTACCTGAAAATTGACGGGCGGTTTATTCAAAATATTGTCAGCGATGACATCGACACCGCTATGGTGACGGCAATTCATCAGATTGCTCAGGTGATGGATATCCGCACGATTGCCGAATTTGTGGAGAACGAAGCCATTCTGAAAAAGATCAGAGGGCTGGGAATTGACTATGCTCAGGGCTACGGTATCACCAGACCTGAACCTCTGTTAAATTAGGCTGAATTGGGCTTATTTTAAGTGGCGAAGTTCTCTCGACAATCAGAGCGCATAGTTTACTCTCTAGCGTATAAAATTTGGGAATCCGGCCAGTTAGTAAGCTGTCACTACCGGGTCTCTATACCCAATGAGCAGACCTATAGGATAGGACTCCTGTCATGCGTGCTATCTACTTTTCCGACTTTCGAGCGATCAGCCAGCTGAATTTTTTGACTGGAGAAACTAGATGCGAGTGCTGCGACTTGGTATGATTTCGGCTGCGATTAGCCTGGCTGTCGGCGTGAGCGTGAGCGCTGCCAATGCCCAGGCACTGCTCGAAGTCCAGGGCACACTATCGCCTGGAGATGCGGTCTTCGAAGATGGCAGCCTTTACGATCAGTACAGTTTTGCTGGCAACAGCGGTCAGCAAATCACGATTTCTCTGGTCAGTCAAGATTTTGACTCGTATCTGATTTTGCTTGATCCCGAGGGGCGGCGAATCAGCGAAAACGACGATATCAGCCGCAGCAATCGCAACTCGCGGCTGGTGATTGTCTTGCCGAGCACCGGCACTTATACCGTAGTGGCCAACAGCTACGAAGCCGGTAAAAACGGTGAGTACGAGATCAAAATAGACTCGGGCAATGGTGCAGCGCTCACGCCTCAGGCCATGGCCGCTGCTGCGGTTCCTGACGGCAGTCCGCCCTGCAATGCCGCTTTGATCAGCGCTATTGGCGATATTGAAACCGACCGAGAGGTGAGTACTGTAGCCAGCGCCGTGCGGCTAGGCCGTCGCTATACGGAGCTACCGACAGGACGGGCTGATGGTGTCAAGCTGCTGCTAGAGGGCCCAGCCGCTCTATCGGTGCTGCGATCGCCGCAGCTGCTAAATTCGCTAGCTGATGAGCTGATTCGCAACTGCACCAGCGTCGGCGCGGTGATCTTTAGCTCGGCGGAGACCGGCTTTGAGAAGACTTTTGGATTTTTACCTGAAGGAAGTCAGGCAAACCAGTCTGCGAACGCGGTGAGCGAATTTGCCTGCGCGCCTGCACCGACTAACCGGCAAAGTGGCCGCTCAGCAGTGCGATCGCTCGAATGGGGCTACCAAATATGCCAGTAGGCACGCCGCTTTATCTTTGGTCACTCGGCTGATGAACTTTGAGCGGATGCCGTGGAGCAGGTGGCCACGGCTATGGCACAATTGCCATACCGCTTCGCCCATCACGCTCAACTGTAGACCGCTGTGAATGTGCCCGCTGACTCTCTATCGACTGCCCAGCTCAGCAGCATCAAAGCCCAGCTAGATCTCGTGCTGATGGCGATAGAGGCGCTCACCGACCTGGGCTCTGATGCGGTTTTGGCCGCCGCCAAAGACTTACAGCTCAACCAGACGCTTTCAGATCGGGTCAGCCTGTGGCGACTGCGGCAGTCGAGCCCGCTGCGCAAAGGCCAGGGCCGCAAAAAGCTAGACATTGAAGAAGCCAGAGCGCTGGTGCTGGTGGTTTGCCAGCTGGCAGCGGACCACCATGCCAGCATTCGTCAAGCGGTTGCCCGTCTGGAGCAGCTCACAGCGGCAGGCGAACCGCCCCATCGCGCCGCCGTTTTGGGCGATTATCTGGACAACTTTAGCAACATGTATGGCGATCGCATGGCCGCTCCCATGCCTGAGACCGAAAAGCTCGCCCAGCTGTCACTACGGCTGCTGATCGACCTGTTGTTTTACAGTGCTCCTGGCGGCGAAAGGCAGCTCTGGCTGGCCCTACTGGATCGATCCAAAGGCTGACATAATATAGCAGTCGCCCCTATGCTGAAGACCGGATCTGCCAAACATGACTGCCGATCTCAAAAAAACCAATCTGTACCTCGTCGGCATGATGGGGGCAGGTAAAACCACCGTAGGCCGCAAACTCGCCAACCGACTGGGATATCGTTTTTTAGACACCGATGCCCTGATTGAGCAAACCGCAGGCAAACCCATTACTGAGCTGTTTGCCCAAGCTGGCGAAGCCGCCTTTCGCGCCCTCGAAACTCAGATCCTTGCACAGGTCTCAGCGCATACCTGTCTGGTGGTGGCTACAGGCGGCGGCATGGTCACTCAGCCGATGAACTGGAGCTACCTGCGTCACGGCATCGTGATTTGGCTGGATGTGCCCATACCAGTGCTAGTCTCAAGGCTATCGGGTGATACCTCGCGGCCACTGCTTAAGGGGCTCAACGGGGTAGATGCGACTGCCAAGCTCGAAGCGCTGCTGGCTGAACGGAGCGATCGCTACGCCCTGGCAGATATTCGCATCGCCTACGAAGGCAGATCGGTCGGTAAAACCTGCGATCGCATCCTCAGCGCTCTCCAGGAAAGCATTCGCCCCGACCCCAAACTAGCCGCCGGACAAGTCATCATCAGTCAAACCTCAATCAATCCAGTCGTCAACCCAGCAGCCAATCCCCCAAACCCTGTCAACTAAATTCCCCATTCCCCCATGACCGCCCCCACCCATCTCAACGCCGAGAGCGAATACTTCCAGCAGGCCGAAGCTGATCGCGTCCGCATTCTCAGTGAAGCGCTGCCCTACATTCAGCAGTTCAGGGGCCGCACTATGGTAATTAAGTACGGCGGCGCGGCGATGAAAGACAGCGGCCTCAAGGCCAAAGTCATTCGCGACATTGTCTTTATGGCCAGCGTTGGCATTCGGCCCATCGTCGTGCACGGCGGTGGGCCCGAAATCAACACCTGGCTAACCAAGCTCAATATCGAACCGCAGTTTAAAGACGGGCTGCGCGTGACCGATGCTAAGACCATGGACGTGGTAGAAATGGTGCTGGTCGGTCGGGTGAACAAAGAATTGGTCTCTCTGATCAATCAGGCGGGCGGTGCAGCCGTGGGGCTGTGCGGTAAAGACGGTAGCCTAGTCACCGCCCGACCTAGCTCGGAGCAATCGGGAATTGGCTTTGTGGGCGACGTTAGCAATATCCGTCCGGATCTGGTCAGCTCGCTAGTGGCGGCAAACTACATCCCGGTAATTTCCAGCGTAGCTGCTGACGAAACCGGTCAGGCGTACAATATCAACGCGGATACCGTCGCTGGTGAACTGGCCGCTGCCCTCAATGCCGAAAAGCTGATTTTGCTGACCGATACACCCGGCATTATGGAAGACTTTCACGATCCTAGCTCGCTGATCAACAAGCTCGATATTCATCAGGCGCGGGCGCTGATTGCCAGCGGTGTGGTCTCAGGGGGAATGATTCCGAAGGTGACTTGCTGCGTGCGATCGCTCGCTCAAGGCGTCCGCGCGGCCCATATTTTAGATGGCCGAATGCCGCACGCGCTGCTGCTTGAAACCTTTTCAGATATGGGCATTGGCACGATGCTGGTCGCCTCCAGCGTGCACTACTCGGCCCTCTTGATGAAAATTGCAGTGCTCTCGCGCGATGCGGCGCTTTACTCTACCCGTAGGCTGCTCGCTGCTGGAGAAAGCCGGGGCTATGCCATGACGGTGATCAATCATCTGCGCTGCTACATGGATATCACCGCTCGGAATCCGCAGCTGCTCTATCAGGGCAGCGTGCTGCCGATTTTGGATGCGGTGATCCCCCGGATTGGCACTTCGCATACCCGCTATGGCACCGCCGTCGTACGTCAGTTTGAGCAGATGGGGGTATTTACCGCTAATCGAGCGGCGGCGATCGCGCGATCGCGCGACAAACTTCACTGTCTGCAAATTCTCTCTCAGCAAGGCATCGATCTACCGCTCACTAGCTTTGCCCACGCCAATAAAGACATCGACGGCCTGATCGAACTGGTGGGCGGTACACCGCTGGTAATTAAGGTGTTAGAAGGGACTCAAGGGGTTGGGGTGGTACTGGCCGAAACTCATCAGTCGGCTAAGTCGATGATTGAGGCGCTGCGAGGTCTTGGGGCCGATATTTTAGTCCAAGAATTTATTGAAGAGGCTAACAGCGAAGACATTCGCTGTTTTGTGATCAATGGCGCGGTGATAGCGGCGATGAAGCGGCGGGGCGCACCGGGCGAATTTCGATCAAACGTGCACCGGGGCGGTCAGAGTAGCGCTGTCGAACTCAGCCCGGCGGAGCGCTGCATGGCGATTGGAGCCGTCAAGGCAGTGGGGCTACAGGTGGCCGGAGTGGATATTTTACGGGCTAACCACGGTCCGGTGGTGATCGAGGTGAATTCTTCACCGGGACTAGAGGGGATTGAGGCGGCGACCGGGGTGGATGTGGCCGGGCAGCTGGTAGATTTTGTGGTGACAGCGGTGAAGCAGCGGCGGGATATGTAGTCTGCAAAACTATGGCTGGCTTGATTAGAATGGTAGCCTGCTCGTACCTCTGAAGAATCTGGACTTGTCCTATGCATCGGCTTTTTTCGGGCGCACTATCGATAGAAAAGCAGACAATTCCGATTCGAGGTTTGCCGGAGCGACTGGTCGGCACTGTGGTCGCTCAGCTATCAGATTTTCACTTTGACGGACTGCGGCTCTCTGATGCCATGCTCGCTAGAGCGATTGACCAGATCTATGATCTGCGCCCTGACCTGATTGCGCTGACGGGCGATTTTGTCACTCACGACCCGCAGCCAATTTATGAGTTGGTCCGCCGAATTAAGCATTTGCCCAGTCGCTATGGCATGGTCGCTGTGCTGGGCAACCACGATATTGAGGTGCAGGGGGCGCGTAGCATTGTCACTCGGGCACTGGAGCAGGCGGATATCCGGGTGCTGTGGAACCAGATTGCGACGCCGCTGGGTGACGATTTTCCGGTGGTTGGCTTTGCTGACTACTGGTCGCGTGAGTTTGACCCTCAAGTTTTAAACCAGATTGATCCGGCGGTGCCGCGTCTGGTGCTTTCTCATAACCCAGATACGGCTGAGCCTTTGGCGGCCTGGCGAGTCGACTTGCAGCTTTCGGGCCATACGCACGGCGGTCAGGTGCATCTGCCGGGGCTGGGCTCTGGCCCGCTGGTTTGGAAGCGAATTCGGCAGCGGGTGCCTCGCCCCATTCGCAACAGCATTCCGTTTTTGAGCGATCGCTGCTTCCACGTCGTGCGCCACTGGGAGTGGGGGCAGGGCCTGCACCGCGTCGGCGATAACTGGCTCTATGTCAATCGGGGCCTGGGCACCTATCCGCCCGGTCGTCTCTTTTGCCCACCGGAGCTGACGGTGCTGACGCTGGTGCGAGCTTAGGCCAAATTACAAACCAGACTACAAACCAGATTTACAAACCAGACTACAAAACGTTCTCTAGCTTGACCCTGGCCCGATGCAGCAGTTTTCCCTGGTGCCGATGGCCGCTATGGGTAACTCGCACGCGCGCGCCTGGCTCAGCCATGCCGCCAATGAGCTGATGCTGCTGAGGGTCGTAGGGGACTGTAGCATCGACAGGGGCGATCGCTTCTACTCCCCACTCAGTCATCAGCTGCTCTACCGGGCGAATGAAAGGCAGCAGCTTAGCGGCGGGCAATTCACGCTCCTGGGCTCGCTTGGCGATGGTGGGCCATTGGACCAGCCAGGTTTCTAGGGTTTGAAGGGCGTCGGTTTGGGTTTGCGATCGCGCCAACTCCACCTGATACGCCATTTGCGCCTGTAGCCGCTGATACTCTCTCTGCAAGTCAGCGAGCTGCTGAGACTGCGCTGGTAATTCAGACTGAGCCGGGTCAATTGCCCGGTCAAATTTGCTCAGGAGCGTACTGAGAGAAACCTCTAGGGCGGCGGCCAGCTGAGTCAGTACCGCCAGCCGCATTTGGCTGATATTGCCCGAGCGTAGCTGTTTTACCTGCCAGCGCGAGACGCCAGCCCGAATCGCCAGGGCCCTGTAGCTAGGGATGTTTGCCCGCTGCATCAGCGCCTTTACGCTTGGAGTAGACTCTACTGGCCTCTGTAGCTCAGCTTCTGCCACGATCATCCGCCCTCGGTAACGCTGTAAGCCCTTTCTAGCTTAGGGCAAACTAGCTCAGGCCAAATGCAGGTTAAGCACCGATCTAGGGGCACGCCGCACGCGGGCTCGAATGGTCCGGTGGCCGAGTTGACGGCAGGCTGCATAGCGGTGACAGCCCGAAAATCCGTAGTACTGGCCCTCTACTTCTAGAAGGTCAATCGGCTCTTGCAGGCCAATCTCTTGGATAGAAGCCATCAGCGCCGCCACTTGCTCAGGGTTGGTTTGGCAGTAGAGCGGACGCCTGATCTGCTGAAGCGGAATCTCTTTGATCTGAATCATGTAACTGTTGAGTGCGGCGCTGTAGCTACGAGGCACTGCACGCACCTCTATTCTAAGACTGAATTTTGGTTTAAGGCTGTTTTGAATCGCGCGATCGCGCGGCCTAGCTACTGTCCGCAGCTTT
>JBBSNR010000133.1:0-7600 GCA_038260635.1 Phormidesmidales cyanobacterium | reverse complement strand
GGGGAACCAACGGAGGGGTCTCGGTGTGTAGCGGATTTATCGGAACCCCTCCCTTGCGGTTCCCCTTGGTAAGGGGAACCAGTCCTAAGGTTTTGATATTGCGGTGTTGGCGTGCGCTAGACAAGTACGTAAATGCATCCGCGATCCGCGAGTGACTTTGCCTGCTTCAGATCAAGACTCTGACCGACGTGCTGTACTTCACAGAGATAGGGCGGGCCAGCATCAGCCAACCAACGGTATCGGCTCAATGCTGGCCCCGATCCCCTGCTAACTAATCAATCGGCATGAACAGGATTAAACGAAGGGAAATGCGCGAGCTGCCGACATTTTCAAGAGCTGTTCGCGAGTCCAACCAAGGCCGTTGGCGCTGCGCTCCTGGTTTTCGCTCATCGCGCCAGCGCCATAGGCAGCTTCGAGACTTTGGCCCAGGCGAGCAAATTTAGCAGAAGTCCAGCGGTCGGCGTGACGAGAAGTTTGGTTCGCTGTGTTTTTCATTAGGTTTCTTTCCTCAAGAAGTGTTTTATCAACATCTATAGAATACAAAACCGTAGCGAATTATACCAAAACTAACTCGCATCCCTCACATGAGCAGCATAGATGGGTTCTAGCATTACCACCGGGCGCTCAGTGGGCATTGACTGCCGAAAAGACTGATAGTAGTCTTTGCAAGATTCTTCAAAGAGCAGGCGCAGCGTAGCCACAGGCTGATCGTGATGGTCAACCCGCAGATCCAGGTGCGGATAAACGTCGGCATCCATAACGTATATAGATGCTGACTGCCGACCGCGCTTGTCACCACCGGCTGCATCGCCTGCTTCTAAGGCTGAGAGGAGGCGATCGCAAAAAGGCCTTGCTTCAGCCCGCTGGTAAGCCGCTGCCATCGCCGTCAGCGTTTCCTCACCGACCAGCATATTGCCAGCCACCGAAAAATGCGGAAACGTAAAGTGACCAGCCCAGCCCATGCAGTCTTTACCCGTCCAGGCGGCGGTCTGTCCCTGGCTATCTACCAGATGGAGCTGCCGCTGCTCATGGTCAGGATCATCAAACAGCAAGCGCTGCAAAACCGATTCGGCACTGCCGGTAGGTTCGGGCCTATCGTTCGCGCCCTGTTCGAGCAGGTGCAGGCCGCGAATGCCCAGCAGCGGATTGGTTTGGGCTTGAGTGGCGATCGCCCCTACCCCCGCTCTCACATGAGGCACCAGCGCCCCCACTGCCAAATGCTTCGTCGCCACCGCCACACCCGTCATGCCGGTTACCGCATCCCGAGCAACAATCGAAAAAGTCATGAGGCGACGCAGTCCTTAAGGTTTTTTCAAAAAGTACCCCACCATCTTATCTACGGTGCCAAGCTCAGACTGTGGCGCAGGTTACGCTTTTAAGTCGCTCTTTAGGGGGGCCATCTCCAAGGCCTCTGCCGGTAGGATGAGCACCAGTTCATTCAACCAATTTTATGTGCGGTATTGCAGGCATCATGCATCACGAAGCAGATAGGCCCATCGACCCAGATCGGCTAGTGGCAATGGCGGCTATTCAATACCATCGCGGGCCAGATGGCTTTGGCTGGAAGACGCTGCCCGAGTGTGGCGTGGGCTTTTCTCATGCGCGGCTGTCGATTATTGACCTCGATCCTGACCGGGGACGCCAGCCTTTTCGGTCGGACGATGGGCGCTATCTGATTGCTCACAATGGCGAATTTTATGACTACAAACGGCTGCGGGCCGACCTCACTTCGCGCGGCTATCAGTTTGCTACCAAGAGCGATACAGAGCTGCTGATCCACCTGACTGACCGACTAGGATTGACGGGGGCGCTGCCTCACCTGCGCGGTGAGTTTGCCTTTGCACTGTATGAGCGAGAAGCCGACCGGCTGAGTTTGGTGCGCGATCGCTTTGGCGTGAAGCCGCTGTACTGGACGATGACCGCCGAAGGGCTAGTGTTTGGCTCAGAAATCAAGGTGCTGTTTGCTCACCCGGCAGTGCAGCGAGCCTTTTCATCAGAGGGGCTCTACCACCAGCTCATGCAAACGATGGTGCCCGGAACAACCTGCTTCAAGGGCATTCATGCAGTGCAGCCCGGCCAGATGGTGATCTGCGAACGGCGCGACGGGCGGCTGCAAGTGCGCACGCAAACCTACTGGGATCTCGACTTTCCGCTCAAAGGCGAACGGCCTCAGCGCAGTGAGCAAGACTCGATTGAAATGCTGCGCCATCATTTTGTCGAGGCGATTCAGCTGCGGCTAGAGGCGGATGTGCCGGTGGCCTGCTATCTCTCGGGCGGGATTGATTCTTGTTCTATTTTGGGAGTGGCAGCGGCCTGTCAGCAGTCGCCCGTCAAGGCGTTTACGATTGGCTTTGACGATGGCGATTATGACGAGACGGCGATCGCCCGCGAAATGGCAGCGGCTGTCGGCGCAGATCAAGACATTCTCACCGTGCAGGGCAGCGATCTCTACGACCACTTTGCCCGCACCATTTGGCACACGGAGCGCAGCATTTACAACACCTTTACCGTTGCTAAGCTGCTGATGAGCAAACATGTGCAGCAGGCGGGCTACAAAGTGGTGGTTACGGGTGAAGGCTCAGACGAGCTGTTTGCGGGCTATCCACAGCTGCGCCTAGACATGATTTTGCACGGCATGGAAGACGCTACCCCGGCTGAACGCGCTGAGCTAGAAACCTGGCTGCAAGAGAGCAATAGCCTATTTCAGGGCAATCTGCTGGCGCAAAAACGGCTGGACGATCCGGCCCTGACAGATCGCGTCGGCTTTACGCCCAGCAGTCTGCAATCTTGGCTCTCTTCAGCGCCTCAGGCGATGTCGCTGCTCCAGGCTGACCATCGGCAGCGGCTGCAAGGCTATTCTCCAGGAGAGGCGATCGCGCACACTCTAGACCCACACCAGCTCGCCGGTCGCCATCCGCTCGACAAAGCGCAGTACGTTTGGATCAAGACTCAGTTTGAATCGCAGGTATTGGGCTGGGCGGGCGATCGCGTCGATATGGCCAACTCAATGGAAGCCCGGCCCGCCTTTTTAGACCATCCCCTGGTGGAATTTGCCGTCACCATTCCGCCCAGCCTGAGATTTCGCGGTCAAAAAGATAAATATATCTTGCGAGAGACCATGCGCGAGCTGCTGCCAGAGACACTGTACAAGCGACAGAAATTCGCTTTTATGGCTCCCCCAGCGCATACCGATCCGGCCAAGCAAAAGGCAATGTTAGGCTTGAGTGAACAGTATTTGTCGGCTGAGGCGATCGCCACCGCCGGACTGCTCGATCAGCCCACCGTTTCAGCCCTGTTTGATCGCTATCACCAGTCAGAGACGCCCGTCGCAGAGCAAGTTCAGCTCGATGCGATGATCAATCACTTGCTCAGCGTGCAGATTCTCCACGAGCACTTCATTGCCGCTGATATTCCTAAAGTGGCTCAAGAGAGAGCTAAAGCTTTGGGCTGGCAGGCAGATGCGGTCAACCAGCGAGACTGTCGGTGAGCTAGGCGATGAGATCTGCAAGGCGGAACTGGGCAATTTTGGAGATTTCGGAGAGCGATCGCGTCATCTCCTCTGTTCTATTATTCTCTAACCGTCTCTCATACATCTGCAAAATACTCTGTTTATCGTGGCCCTTCACCGCCACAATAAACGGAAAGCCAAACTTCTCTCTGTAGGCACTGTTAAGCGTTTGAAACCGCTCATATTCGGTAGGGGTCAGCTGACTCAACCCGGCCCCTGCCTGCTCCTGCACCGAGGCATCCGCCATCTGCACCCGGCTCCCCAGCTCCGGATGCGCCTGAATCAGGTCAAGCTGCTCAGCGGACGGCATTTTCTCGACGACATTTGCCATTACTTGGTGCAGCGCTGACACATTTTTAAAGGGTCTTGCCGCCCAGGCTTGCTCAGCCACAGCAGGCGTCTCTTCAAAAATATCGCCAAGCAACTCTACAAACTCAGCCTGGTTCAACTGATTGATTTCGGCGATTGTATAAGCCATAGCAACTTCACCCTACCCTTGACTTGCGTTTGCTTCAGACGTTTTATCATCAATTGTGTCACGATGATAGGATAGGCGGTGCGGCATGGTGATATTGCATAAGTATGGCAGAGACAGCTCAACTCCAAACCCAATTCAAATCGCAGCTGCCTAAGGTGAAGCTGGTGGTCTTGTTTGGCTCGCAGGCCAGACAAAAAGCAACAGAAAAAAGCGACTGGGATATCGTTTTTTTAGCGACGCCCGACACCTACACTGGCATGGAGAAATTCACACTTCAGCAAGATATTTCTGTACTTCTCGACCTATCTTTTGACCATATCGACCTCATTGATCTGCGGCGCTGTTCACCGCTGCTCGCCTTTACTGTGGCGCGGGAGGGCAAGCCTTTATACGAAGCCACGCCCGCCGTTTTTCGCATGTTTCAGGTCAGGGCAAGCAAAATCTATGCCGATACTGCCAAGCTTCGCTATTTTCAAAAGGTCTATCTTGGCTACGGGACGCAAACGAAGCCATAACAACTCACTAAGACTCCCTTATGTTGGGCTACAACCGCTCGCCTCGAATCGACATATCCAGCAGCTGCATGGGATGCATGAGCGCAACGGTTTTGCCTTGCTTCTCCAATGACTGCTTAATCTGTAAAGAACAGCCCGGATTAGAAGAGGCGATCAGTGCGGCTCCGGTGTTGAGCAGGCTGGTAGCTTTCATCTGGCCGAGTTCTTGAGCAATTTCTGGCTGTAGCATGTTGTACACTCCAGCGCTGCCGCAGCACAGCGCCGCATCCAGCGGTTCGCGCAGGCTGATGCCAGGGATTTGCTGTAGCAGCTGACGGGGCTGCAAGCTGATTTTTTGGCCGTGGAGCAGGTGGCAAGCGTCTTGGTAAACAGTCACCAGTGGCTCATCCTGTAAGGGATGGAGTGGCGCTGTCAGCCCAACTTCGGCGAGAAATTCTTGAACATCGCGAACTTTGGCGGCAAAGGCTTGGGCACGCCCTGCATACTCTGGATCATCTGCCAAAATGTGGCCGTACTCTTTGAGCGTGTGTCCGCAGCCTGCTGCGTTAATAATCACATAGTCAACTTCTGTTTCTTCAAAGCTGTCGATCATTTGGCGGGCGAGTGCCTGGGCCTGAGCCGTTTCGCCTTGGTGCGCTGGCAGAGCAGAACAACAGCCTTGAGACCTGGGAACAACAATCTCGCAGCCGCTAGCGCTAAGCACCCGCGCGGTCGCTTCATTCACCCCTGTAAAGAAAACTCGCTGAACGCAGCCCAAAATCATCCCTACCCGATAGCGAGTCTCGCCCTGAGCCGGAATCAATTCAGGCAGATTGTCGGCAAAGCAGCTAGCCGTGACTGGGGGCAGCAGGCTCTCCATCGCCGCCAAATTTGGTGAAAATCGCTTTAGCAACCCGCTGGACTGAATTAGCTGAGAGAGTCCGGATTTTTGATAGAAGGCCAGCGGCGCTAATAAAAGGCGAATGCGATCAGGATAGGGAAACAAAGAGAAGATCAGCTGGCGCAGCGCTTTTTGGGGCAGAGAGCGGGAATGATTGCGCTGAATTTGCGGGCGAACGTTGGCGATCAGCTGATCGTACTGGACGCCGGAGGGGCAGGCAGTGGTGCAGGCCAGACAGCCCAAGCAGGTGTCAAAGTGGCTGACTGAGGTGGGGGAAAGGGGCGCTTCGCCTTTGTTGATGGCATCCATCAGGTAGATGCGACCGCGAGGGGAATCGTTTTCTTTACCGATGACGCGGTAGCTCGGGCAGGTAGGCAGGCAAAATCCGCAGTGGACACAGGCGTCAATTAGCGACTGCTCGGGGGGTGCAGCCGGGTCAAATCCAGCGCCATTCTCAGCATCTTCCCCATTGAGTGCCGCAGCCAAACTGGTGTCTAACTTGAGCGAGCTGTCTGAAATTTTCATAAGCGGTCTGGTTTTGACAAGGTTCCCTTAGTTTTTAAGCTTAGCGCGTGTCATCCGCATAAGGGACGCTAGCTTGCGGAATGCGATCGCCCACTTCTGTAGCACTCTAAACAGGCGGCATCTCTGGGCATACTCCCGACGAAGGGAAACATTAGAGGGAATCACAGAGGGGAACTATGAATCATTTTGCAGTACTCATTCGGCTGTTGCGCGATCGCCGTAAATTCTTAGATGAGGTGCGTTCAGGCACCAAGCTAGAAACCAAAATTGCCTCGCTACTGGTGGCTAGCAGCTTCTTTTTCTCAATATACGGGGCGATTATTGGCTCATATGGCGGCGGCTTACAAATTATCTCTTCGGCCATTAAGCTCCCGGCGCTGTATTTAATCACACTAATTATCTGCCTGCCAACGCTCTACTTTTTCGACATATTGTTTGGCTCCAAGCTCGGCTTTAAGCAATATGCCACGATGGCATTGACTTCGGTGGCCGTGATTAGCGTGCTGCTCTTTAGCTTTGCCCCCGTTGTCTTGTTCTTCTTAATTTCGGTTAAAGGCTACAAATTCTTTTTGCTGCTGACGGTACTGGTGATGGCCATTACCGGCTGTGTGGGCGTGAGGCTCTTTTACAAGGGAATGATCGATATGGTTGGCCCGGAGGCAATTGAGCAAAAAATGCGCCGCCGACTGCTGCAAGGCTGGGTGGTGCTATACGCCCTGGTTGGCTCTCAGCTCGGCTGGACGCTGAGACCGTTTGTCGGCACTGAAGGAGAGCCTTTCCAGATCTTTCGGCCCGAGATTGACGGTAATTTCTATGCTCAAGTCTTTCGCTTAATTGGCTCTATGCTGGGCTTTTATTAAAGCGCAGACTAGCGATAGAGACCGATTGATTAGACGCTTGGAGAGATCGTAAATTGGCATGGGCAAAAGGCAGCAATCATGGCTGAAGAGCTAGCAAATCTGGATAACTTGAGGATTACTCAGCGAGAGTTGGACCAGCTTACAGATCTCGATATCAGTGAGGTAACAATGGGCTGGGCCTACCGGCAGACGGCCTTTCACCCTCGGCGGCGGCTGGCCTGGCTGAGCGAGCAGATCTTGACATTGGGCGTCGCGCTGATTTTTTGCGTGCCGGTGACGCTGATTTTGGTTCGGGCCATCAGTGGGGATAGTATGCAGGCGGTGGGGCGGTGGCTGCCTTTTGGGGCGGTGGCTGCGATCGCGCTCACCATCACCTGGAGCGTCTACCGCTGGCAAGCAGGCAAAGGGCTGCTCACCCTGAGTCATCTGCTCGACGAAATCGACCGCTTTAATGAAATGGTTGCCGCTGTCGAAATTTTAAAAGAACTGGGCGCAGCTAAAACCAACCGTCTGAATCTGGAAAATCAGCAGGAAGTGATAGAGGCCCTGCACCTTACCCGAGAGAGCCTGGTATGCGGCCTGATGACAGAGCGAGTCATGCGCAAGCATCAGCGGTTTATGAGTCAGCGGGCCGAGATGTTTTCCAGCATTGAGAGAAACCTAGCAACACTACAGCGGCTACAGGTGAGCAATGATGCCAGTGAATACAGCCGTCTGCTGAATGAAGCGATTCAGATTGGCACGAGCGTACACCGGGAGCTGAGCGGCGAGCTGAAGGGAGGCGATCGCGCCAATCGCTAATCAGGCGCTTTTTGCCAACCGTGGGCGATCGCC
>JBBSNR010000132.1:0-7601 GCA_038260635.1 Phormidesmidales cyanobacterium | reverse complement strand
GCATAGTAAAGCGGAAAGTAAGTGTCAGTGCCTGCGTCAGTTCTTTTGTACAGGAAGAGAATGTACTTTGATCCTTGCTTGACTGGGCGGTAGTTGTTGGGTGTGCTGAGTACCAGCGATCGCTCATTCCAATCCTCATGAACAGCGGGTAAGCGGTAGTTTTCATCGTCAAGAATAGCCACATCTTGACCCAGGCTGATAACATCGCCCGCTTGGAAGCTGCCTTTCAATACAGTCTCTACTGCAAAGTCAGAGACAGAAAATTCGTATCTCGTAATATCGTCATGTACCTTGATCCCGCTCTCTTCTAGAGATTCTAGAGGTTTGCCGATGGCGATCGCATCTGCTCTTTCAGCAACCTGTCGAAAATTTTCAGGGAGGATGGTGCATAGCAGCTCTGCTCGAATGGCATTGATAGGAAGTTTTTCTCCCGAGCTGGTGACGTAAAGATCTTCTTCAAAATAGCGGGTATTCTCGTCCTGCGATTCAGCAACTGTCTCACGGTCAGCCGCTTCTTGGACAGGTTTCTCTACACGCCCACAGCTCATGCCTGCTGCTGAGATAGCAACGATAATCAGGCAAATGAAGCATTTCTTTCTCATAGAGGGAAGCTCTAAAATCTGGTGACGCGGCGAAACATCCTCAGATGTGGCTTTAGGTGATCATTCACAGGCTATCTTTTATCTCAACTCACGCCGCCTCAGTTACCAAATCTGAAACAGATTCGCGGTAGCCCTAAGACAAAATGGGATACCTGCTAAAAACATCGAGATCTAATGTGTATAGTGTGTACAGGCTGATAGTATGACCAGTCGGCAGATAATATCTAGGCTCAAGCGCGAAGGTTGGGTTTTAGTCAATACAAAAGGTAGCCATCAGCAGTTTAAGCACCCAGCAAAAAAAGGCCGCGTCACGGTTCCTCATCCCAAAAAAGACCTGCCGCTTGGAACTGTGAAGAGTATTGCAAAGCAAGCGGGTTGGCACTGGCCCATAAGTTAGGAGACAAAAAATGCGCTATCCAGTCGTTATTCATAAAGACCCTGATCGTGACTATGGCGTAACCGTTCCCGATTTGCCCGGTTGCTTTTCGGCAGGAGAGTCGCTAGACGACGCCCTCAAGAATACGGTTGAGGCTATCGAGTGCCACATCGAGGGATTGCTAGTCGACGAAGAAGAGATTCCTTCGCCTGTCGCTATCGAAACGCATAGAGAAAATCCTGATTTTGCAGATGGCATCTGGGCATTAGTCGATGTTGATTTGTCGAAGCTATCGGGCAAATCTCGTCGTATTAACATCACGATTCCCGAGCGCATCCTTAGTCAAATTGATAATTTCGCTAGCCGCCATGGTGAAAGTCGATCTGGTCTGATTACTACTGCAACGCTTGAGTACATATCTGCTCAGGAGTCGGGCTCCTCCGGCGATGTAGGCGCGGCTGCCTGAATAGAATCACTTATAGTAAAGGACTCTCAGAAAGTCAGAAGCCCCTACCAGCACAGGACTGATAGGGGTTTCTATATAGCCATGCAGCTACTCAGAGGAACTAGCTCAACAGCGCATTCGCCCGAGAGACTACGTTGTCGATGGTGTAGCCAAACTTCTCCATAACTACGCCGCCAGGAGCGGAGGCCCCGAAGGTATCGACGCTGATCATGTCGCCTTCGTCACCGTAGTACTTAGCCCAGCCAAAGCTGCTCATAGCTTCAACAACTAGACGCTTCCTCACCGCTTTAGGCAATACAGACTCTTTGTAAGCTGCGTCTTGCTCTTCGTACAGCTTCCAGCAAGGCATGGAAACTACCCGCACTTTTTTGCCGTCGCCGCGTAGCTTTTCAGCCGCGTCTTCGCAGAGCTGCACTTCACTACCGGTCGCAATCATGATCAGCTCAGGCGTACCGTCTGAGTCAGACATGATGTAGGCACCTTTGGCCACCGCGTCGATAGAAGAACCGGGGAGGTTGCGCAGGCCCTGACGGGAGAAGCACATTAGCGTGGGCGCGTTGCGCTTTTGGATGGCGATTTTGTATGCGCCGGAGGTCTCGTTGCCGTCGGCAGGACGGATCACGTATAGGTTAGGAATGGCACGCAAAGAAGCGACTGTTTCTACCGGCTGGTGGGTGGGGCCATCTTCGCCCAGACCGATGGAGTCGTGTGTCATCACATATACAACGCCTGCTTCAGACAGGGCTGAGAGGCGAATCGCCCCGCGCATGTAGTCGGTAAAGACCAAGAAGGTCGCGCAGTAAGGGATCAGACCGCCGCCGTGGAGGGCAATGCCGTTGCAGATTGCGCCCATGCCGTGCTCGCGCACACCGAAGTGAATGTTGCGATTTTCGTAAGCGCCTTTTTGGTAGTCGCCGGAAATCTTTAGCTCGGTCAGGTTGGAGTGAGTCAGGTCAGCAGAACCGCCAATCAGTTCAGGCAGGGCAGGAGCCAGTGCGTTCAGCGTTGCTTCCGAATTTTTCCGAGTGGCCAGCGCCTTGTCTTCGGGCGTGTAGGCCGGCAGCGCATCTTCCCAACCGTCGGGCAGTTTGCCGGAGATCATCCGCTCAAACTCAGCCGCTTCTTTTGCATACTTGCTGCGGTAGGTCGATAGGGTCTTCTCCCAGTCAGCTTCCGATTCAGCGCCTTTATCAACCGCCTGACGGTAGCGGCTGAGCGCATCTTCAGGAATTTCAAAGAAGTCGTACTTCCAGTCCAGATTTTCACGGGTGGCAATGGTCTCTTCGTCGCCAAGCATTGCGCCGTGAATGCCGCCAGTGCCCGCTCGGTTGGGTGAGCCATAGCCGATGGTGGTCGTCACCTTGATCATGGTGGGCTTATCGGTGACTTTTTTGGCTTCAGCTAATGCCTGCTCAATCCCTTTCAAGTCACTATTGCCATCTTCCACATGCAGCACATGCCAGCCATACGCCTCAAAGCGCTTGCTCACATCTTCGGTAAAGGCAATGTCTGTAGAACCGTCAATTGAAATATGGTTGTCGTCGTACAGGGCAATCAGCTTACCCAGGCCCAGGTGACCGGCCAAAGAGCAAGCCTCACCCGAAATGCCCTCCATATTACAGCCGTCGCCCATGATGGTGTAGGTGTAGTGATCCACCACCGTGCAGTCGGGCTTATTGAACTTAGCGGCCAGATGCGCCTCAGCCATCGCCAAGCCAACCGCGTTACAAACGCCCTGACCCAGGGGGCCAGTCGTCACTTCAATACCGGCAGTCTCAAAGTTCTCAGGATGTCCGGGCGTGGTGGAGCCCCACTGCCGGAACTGCTTGATGTCGTCAATGCTAACGCTGTCGTAGCCCGTCAGGTACAGCATGGCGTACTGCAACATGCAGCCGTGGCCTGCGGAGAGAACGAAGCGATCGCGATTAAACCACTTAGGATTCTTCGGATTGTGTCGAATAAACTTATCCCACAGCACAAAAGACATGGGAGCCGCGCCCATCGGCAGGCCGGGATGCCCCGACTTTGACTTATTCACAGCGTCAATAGCCAAAAATCTAATGGAATTGATACACAGCGTTTCGAGCGATTGAGTTGCGACAGCCATAGCGGTTTTGTTTAGGTGAACGACGGGGGTTGTAACGAAGAGCGGTTTGTAAAACTCTCAGGCCATTGGGCCATTATACTGACCAACCAGTAACATCTATGCACTACTGCCTGACCTGAGCATTCATTTTTCAGCGTACTTCTTAAAGGCTAGCGTGACATTATGACCGCCAAATCCGAACGAGTTGGACAGCGCGACATCGACCGTCTGATCGCGGCTCTTGTCAGCCACATAGTCCAAATCGCAGGCCGGGTCGGGATTGACCAAATTAATAGTCGGCGGCACTTTGTCGTTGGCGACGGCCATAACTGCCGCGACGCCTTCAATGCCGCCAGAACCGCCGAGTAAATGGCCGGTCATACTCTTGGTCGAACTGACGGTGATTTTGTAAGCGTGGTCGCCCAGTACGGTCTTGATAGCGGCAGTTTCATTGGGATCGTTGACGGGCGTGCTGGTGCCATGGGCGTTGATGTAGCTAATGTCTGTCGGCGACAAATCGCCGTCTTTCAAGGCCAGTCGAATCGCGCGGGTCGCTCCTTCACCGCCAGGAGCCAGACTGGTCATGTGGTAAGCATCGCAGCTCATGCCGTAGCCCACGATCTCAGCGTAGATGCGAGCGCCCCGACTCAGAGCGTGGTCGAGGTCTTCTAAGATTAAAATGCCGCTGCCTTCACCAAGCACAAAGCCATCGCGATCGCGATCAAACGGACGACTCGCATGGGTCGGATCGTCATTGCGATTAGACATCGCCCGCGCCGACGAAAAGCCCGCAAACGTCAGCGGCGTCACAGCCGACTCGGTGCCACCACAAATCATCGCCTGAGCGTAGCCATTTTGCACCAGCCGAAACGCATCGCCAATCGCGTTAGAACCGGCGGCACAAGCCGTCACCGGGCAGGAGTTAGGCCCTTTTGCACCGGTCTGAATAGCCGTTAGCCCAGCAGCCATATTCGCAATCATCATCGGCACCATAAACGGGCTACAGCGGCTTGGCCCACGGGTGAGATAGATTTCCTGCTGGTCTTCCATTACCTGGATGCCGCCGACACCCGTGCCGATCATCACGCCTATCTGCTCAGCGTTGAGGTCGGTAATCGCTAACTTGGCATCGGCTAGCGCTTGCTTGCTGGCAGCGATCGCAAAATGAGCAAACCGCGCCGCCCGCTTCGCATCCTTACGGTCCATATAGTCCAAGGGGTCGAACCCCTTGACTTCGCCAGCAATTTGGCTACCGTGCTGCGACGGATCAAATGCTGTAATCCTATCAATGCCGTTCCGACCGCTGATCAACCCCTGCCAGTAGTCCTCCAGGGTATTGCCAATGGGCGTTACAGCACCCATACCAGTAATTACAACACGCTTTTTTTCTAGATTAGCCATAGTTTTAATGACAACGAGGGGCTGCGGTTTGTCAGTTCACCAGACAAAACCAGAAGGCCAAAAGCCCACTCGATCAACTCAAAATTGGGTAAAGCTAATAAAGTGCGGCTGGTTTCTGACAGCTGACTTTTGACCGCTATGGCCCGACAGCAATGAGCCTGGCTAGCGAATTCCAGTCAGCGAGTCAGGGCTAAGACGCTTTCGACTTAATAAAGTCGACAGCCGACTGCACGGTACTGATACTTTCAGCCGCTTCGTCGGGAATTTCAATATCAAACTCTTCTTCCAACGCCATCACCAATTCAACAGTGTCAAGCGAATCAGCGCCTAAGTCATTGGCGAAGTTAGCCTCTGGCTTGACCTCTGCTTCATCTACGCCGAGCTGCTCAGAAACAATCTTCTGAACCTTTCCTAAAATGTCGTCACTCATTACTGTAATTACCTTCAAACAGCGGCAAAAAGCCCAAAAAATTACCCAAACTGATACTACGTGTCGCTGCTGCGCTTAGCAGTGTTCAATTTAGGTTTCATCATCTTATAGGAAAGCGTGCCCCCCTTGCGTCCTCTCATCTGGCCATTTTAAGGGGTCAATTAGCGTAATTCTCTAGAGAATATTACATTCCATAAATTTTTGTCCCTCTCTCTGTCGAATCTCTCATGTCGTCAGGATAAACTGCTGATGGGTTGGAGAACCCTTGCTCGCGGTTGACAGCTAGGGCAGCTTCGGGGCTGGTCTTTAGCGACTGGCGATATTGCAATAGTAATTTTGGAGTCTATACTTCATGTCTCATTCAGTAAAAATCTACGATACCTGTATCGGTTGCACCCAGTGTGTCCGCGCTTGCCCTACCGATGTGCTAGAGATGGTGCCCTGGGATGGCTGCCGGGCCGGTCAAATCGCTTCCTCCCCACGCACTGAAGACTGCGTGGGCTGCAAGCGCTGTGAAACAGCTTGCCCGACCGACTTCTTGAGCATTCGCGTTTATCTGGGCGCTGAGACCACTCGCAGCATGGGTCTAGCCTACTAAGACTCTGGCTATTTCTAATCCTGGTTTAGCGAGTTGTTTCGGCTGGCCTTTCTAGCTGACGGTTGAGTATAGATACTTGTCAAAATCCCCTGTTAGAGTGTGCAGTCGCACGAGCTGGCAGGGGATTTTTTGCGGGCTATTTTTATAATGCTGCATGAGATTTAGACCCTATCTGGCTGGGATATATTTGGCGGCAGCTACCTGGCAGCAGCTACTTTTTTGACTGCTAGAACGCTGCCGAATAGACCGATGCCAACACCCAAAAAAATCAGGGCAATCGGTAGCAAAACCCACTGTTGCGGGGTGAGCTGTAGACCGTTGATCAAAAACTTAATAAAGGCAGGCTGCTGATGGGCCAATAGCGATCTGAGCCCTGCTTGAATGGCTAGCAGTAGGCCCCACGAGCCGCCTGCACCCGCCAGGCCGAAGACAGCGCCCTGAAGTAAAAAGGGCAAATAGATCCAGCTGCGGGTCGCCCCAACCAGCTGCATGACTTCTATCTCTTGGCGACGGGCGATCGCAATCAGTCGAATAGTGGTGGTGACAACGGCGATCGCCGTCAAACTCAGTAAGCTCACCACCGACAGGCTAGCCCAGCGCAGCCCCTGATTGAGATCGCGCAGCTGCTGCACCACCTCACTGACATAGAGCACATCGCTAACCCCGCTCATATTTTTCAGCGCCTTGGCCAGCTGAGGCACCTGCTCTGCCACCCGCGCCTTCACCTTGAGTTCATCCACCAGCGGGTTGCCATTGAGCTGGGAGACCGCGTTTGAAACATCCGACAGGCCCAAATCTTGAGTGAGCTGTGTCCAGGCCTGCTCTTTGCTGACTGCTTCAACAGTGACCACGCCGGGCAGCTGCTGCACCTGCCCCAACAGACTGCTAGCATCTACACCGCTATCTAAATAGGTAGAAATCACCAGCTGAGAACCAAACTGATTGAGCAAACCCTCTATTTGCCAGCTGGCTTGCAGGCTCACTCCAAACAAAAAAAGCAGCACCGTCATCGTACTGATGGCGGCCCAGTTCATCCAGCCGCCCCGCTTTAGTCCCCGCAGAGTTTCATGCAGTAGATAATCGGTCTTGGTCAGCGATTTCAGCACAGCGATATCCTATGGGTTCCACAGCCGGATTCTCTAGGGCCTCAGTTTGCCCCTATCAAAGGCGCTTGATATCAACTGGACGTAAATCAGAATTTCCTGGGGTGGCTAGTCGGGATTATTTCGGATTCGCTCATCTCGAAGTCAGTGTGAGTTGTTACAATGGACTGACTAGCCCAGCATTTTAATACCTATCAAGAGCCCATGACCGCAGTCATCGAAGTCGAAAAGAAAAAGCTCAAAAAGCCGCCCCTGGCCATTTCTTACTTGGGCGATCGCGGCCTGCGCCAGCCTGCCAAACGAGTGGCCAAAATAGACAATGACCTGCGCGAACTGGTGCGTAAAATGCTGCAAACCATGTACAGCGAAGACGGCATCGGCTTAGCCGCGCCGCAGGTAGCCGTCAATAAGCAGCTGCTCGTCGTGGATGCCGACCCTGAAAACGCGGCAACACCGCCTCTGGTATTGGTCAACCCCAAAATTATTCGCTACAGCAAAGAGCTGGCCACCGGTCAAGAAGGCTGCCTGAGCATTCCGGG
>JBBSNR010000131.1:0-7613 GCA_038260635.1 Phormidesmidales cyanobacterium | reverse complement strand
GTGAAAAAGCACTGCCCCGATTCAAACAACACTCGCCCATGCACCCGGCTCACGGCTGGCCCTTCTAACACCAGATCGCAGTTAGGATGGCGACCAATCAAACACTCAGCCTGCTGAGCTGAACGAGGCACTATCTCAGCCTCGTAAACGTCGTTGTTGTTGTAGTTAATGACTTTGGTTTTCAGCATGATTTGAGAGATCTCCAGGACGGTTGATTGACTACTTTAAAGAACAAGAGCCGTAAAATAAACAGATCTGAACATGAGACTTTTAACAAACCTTTAGCGCTTGCGGATTTGAGTGGCTGGTAGCGTTGTTTTACTCGGGGCGATGATGGGCAGGCTGCGCTTCAGAACGGTTCGAGGCAACGACTGCTCACCGCAAGTCGTCACCTCAGCTACCGAAGCAATCTGGGGCAAAGTTTGAGCCAAAACGTCGAGTTCTTCGGGGCTGAGCTGTTCTAGTGGGCGATCGCCCAGCAGTTCAACTACATTCACTGGTAGCTTTTGCAATTGGCGGCGCAGCTTGCCAGCTAAACTCTCTTTTTGATATTGGCTTTGACTGCGGCCCCAAGTGCGATATAGCCATACACTGCTGACGATAGCGATCATCGCCTGAAAGCCAAACTGAGCGGCCAGCGGCCAGTGATTAATCTCAGGCCGACCGCCATAGATAAAGAAGATATTGAAAGCGAGGAAAGTACAGACCGAAAACACCCGGTGCAGACTGAGTTCAGCAGTAGCCAGCGGCTGTTTCTTTTTAAGATAGCCCCGGTAGTAGCGTTCAAAGCGAGTGCATAGCCAGCAGCTAGCCGCCGCAAAAGCAGCCAAAGTTAGGGGCGCGGCGACCAGCTTAGGAATGGCATTCAGCGGCCCCAACACATAAAATCCAGGATCTATCAGCGCCGCTACCGTTCTCGATTCGTGGCTCCACACACCCGAGAAGTAGTAGTTAAAGTTGCCGGCATACAGACCGTAGTAACAGAAATAGCCAATCACCAGTCCTAGATAGCCATACTGCACCAGTTTTCGTCCTGGCTTATGCAATTGCTCCCAGTAAGCCCGCTCAGAGTCAATATCCATACAGGCTGACTTGCAAGAGACACAGGCGCTTTGTTCCTGCTTCTGACTATCGACAGTGCGACACATCGACTGGGTCAGGCTATAGGGTGCCGCCTTGTGAGCCTGACTATCCAACAGACCGCGTGGCCCAGTAAAAACAGTTTGCACCATGCCAAACGGACATACATAGTGACACCAGCTTCTGCCCCCATACAGCGCTACCACGCCCGCCGCCGACAGCAGCGTTAGGATAAAGAACACACCGACAGCAGATCTCACCGAATTTATCAGCAAAATTCGCGCGGTGATGCCTAGAAAAAACAGAACAAACTGAACATAAAAGTGATTGTTCTGTAGCCAGATGTTGCGCTCAATAGGTAATAGCGGCTTCATACCCAGCGCTCTCGGCAGCTGAGAGAAGAAATACAGCGGACAAATCCGCCGCCAAAACTCATGGCCAAATACCAGCACTACGAAGATGGCGCTAGGTATCACCATTCCCCAAAAGACTCGGGTGCCAATGGCATAGGGCGCAAGCGGAACACAATAGCCCTGAGCACTGACGCATTGAGCCGGATCAGTGGCAACAGCTAGGGACGGGTCAGCCAACCAGCTCCAATCGTTCTCAGGCTGGGTTAACACCGCCGAAACCGGATCGTAAAACAAAGAGATAATTAGTAGGCACCAGGCCAGGAAAACGCCCCAGCGCACAGCGTGCATTTTCTTTTCCGATAGGGTAGATAGCATTGGTTTATCACTCGTGCTTGCTATCTATCTATCGGTAGAATCTCTGAGCCTTCTGCAAAGCTGAGTGATGCCTGCGTTGTTTTTCCGGATGAGAGGCGATCGCCACCGAATTGAGAGCGATCGCCCCCAAATCTCGTAGATCTCGAAGCCAACGCTCACACGCTTAGGAATGAGGATTAAGTAGAAGCTGCTTTTGTAGATCGGTGGGTTGTGGCTTCGACTACGCTCAGCCATCGGGAACGCCGAGCACCGAACCCTGAGCGCAGTCGAAGGGTGGCTGGGCAAATCGGTCAAGTTATTTAATCCCCGATCCTTAGTCGAAATCGCCACCCCCTCACTCTGCCTGCCGGTTGAGATTGGCTTACTCCAATCGTTAGGCTCGGTGACGCGCAAATCGGGGTGGATAGGGGTTACATTTACCCTATCGTCCGAGATTCTAAAGGATTCTGGGGGAGCGTATTTTTACAGGCAGTCAAGCTAAAGATGGGAGAAATGCCTAACTCTAAAATTCCTCGTCTGCTGACAGCCGATTGGTTTAACCGCCCTTCACCGCAAGTCGCCGTAGATTTGATTGGCTGTGTCCTAGTTCGAGAAGTGAACGGCGAAACTGTACGCGGCCAGATTGTAGAAACCGAAGCCTACGAAGCGGGCGACCCGGCCATGTATGCCTATCAGGAAAAAACAAAGCGAAATGAGGTGGTCTTTGGCCCAGCCGGAATTGCTTACGTCTATCGGATTTACCGGCAGTATCACTGCTTTAACATCGTCACGGATCGCGATGATTTTGCCAGCACTATTTTAATTAGAGCGATTGATCTAGAACAGCGCCCGAGCTGGATAGACCCAGACAAAGAGAAGCTCCCTAAAGTGTGTGCCGGGCCGGGCAAGCTGTGCCGCACCCTACAGCTAGATGAATCTTGGCGAGGCGTGCAAATTCACCCCAATTCGGGGCTGTGGGTAGAGGGGCGATCGCCCTCAGTCGCTCAGCACCTCTCCGCAGAACCCTCTGCTATCACTCAGACCACTCGTATCGGCCTCAGCAAAGGGGCCGACATTCGCTGGCGCTGGTATCTCACCGCGTCTTTAGCCGTCTCAAAAAAAGCGGCTAAAGCAAAGCAGTAGCCTTTATCCGTAAAAGTTACTGCTTTATCCGTCATTGCTTTGTCTGGAAATAAGGGGGAGAGCCGCCCTTTAGTAGCTTTTGCCGAAATCAGCCCACAGTGCAGCTTCGTGTGGAATCACAATCTCTGCATCAGTCGTCGCATCAACTGATGTGCCTTGCTGAGCTGGCCCTAAAGCAGCGCGGACAACGGTGTAGCCCAAAATAAAGGTTACGCCTGCTACGAAAATGCCAGCGATCGCCCGGTCAGCAGTAGAAGTACGGTTTAATTGGTTGTAGCTCATAGGAATTTAGCCTGTAGTAATGCCTTCACTTCCTATGATGTCATATTTTTTGGTAGCCCTGTATACTGTTTACAATTATTTCGTATTTGCGTATACAGTTTAGATGCACCCGAGGGGCGCTGGATTAGTCCCTAAGCGACTGACCCGACTCAAAGGGCTGCGAGAGCTGATCGACCAGCGGCACTGGTAAACCTACTAGGTGAGTGACAAAACCTTGGCTCATACCAGCCAAAAGTCCTAGAACAGCAGGCAAAATGAGAGGCGCTAAGTTATCCATAAACCGAGTAAGAACTACCTGTATAGGGTCTCAACTATGCTGACTGACATTTGTAGCAACCTTTACCCTTCGCAATGAAGACATCAAAAAGTATGTAGTTCTTGCATGAAAACAATGCAAAACGTCAACTTCTGACGCTTATTTCTGCCTCAGGTGAGAGGTAAGCGCGGGCAGTCTCTTTCTATAGAGAGGTGCTAGCTGCCAGATTTTACAGAGTCAACTTTGCGAACAAACAAATCGGTAAAGAAGGTGATCACCCGGCGCTTACGCAGTTTGATATTGGCATTGAGAGACATGCCTGAGCGCAGGCTAAGGGCATTGCCATTGGCGACAAACTGCTGCGCGTCTAGCGTGACTTCCGCTGGAAAGCGGTAGTACTGGAAGACTTCGTCTGGCGGGAGCGCGTCGGTACCGATGCTCGTTAGAGTGCCCTCCATATCGCCAAACTCGCTATACGAGAAAGCGTCAATTCGCACGTCTACTTTTTGCCCGACTTTCACAAAGCCAATGTCTTTGTTAGGGATGAAGACGCGGGCGACTAGCGCGTCTTGAGGGACGATTTCCATCATTGGCTCGGTAGAGTTGGCGACGTAGCCCGCTCGGTTGGCTTTGAGATTGAAAACGGTGCCGCTTACAGGCGCAGTCAGCTCCTGGTACTTAATGCTTTGCTTCAGCTCAGCGAGCTGGCCGTCAAGCTCTGAGAGCTGTCGGTCGTTTTCTAAAATCCGCTGGGTGAGCTGACTGTCAATCTCGGCAATGCGCTGATCGTTGACTGAAATGCGGTCTTGCAAGCTCTCGCGCGATTCAAAAGAGGTGCGAGAGACCTCTTGCTCCGCCTGAGAGATCTGATAGGTTAGCCGATCAATTTCTTGCTGCGAAGTGCTGACTTCTGTTTGCTTGTTATTGACTTCCTGCTCTTGCTGGAGGTAAGAGAGTTCGGCGACAGCGCCCTGCTCATTGAGCACTTTGAGCCGGGATAAAATTTCCTGGTTAGTAGCCAAATCGCTTCTGGCATTGCTGAGCTGTACGCGGGTTTGGCCAAGCTGTTCGCGCAGCTGATCGGTTTGCAGGCGGTTAATCCGCTGCTGTGAATTGAGTCGAGACTGAGAGGTTTCTAAGCGGTCTAGCTGTTCGGGGCTGAGGCCCGCTGTGCCGCCATCCATTTGGGCCCGGTACAGGCGGTTGCTGGCGACGAGTTCAGCGCGATCGCGCCCTCGCTGAATCAAATCGGTAGAGACGCCTTCTGGGGCAACTGCGTCCACTGAGCCATCGAGCTGAGCCCGGTAGTAGGCACTTTCGGCTCGCAGCCTTTCGGCAATCTCCTGACTAGACTTGAGCTGCACAGCGGTTGCCGTTTCATCTAGCGTGGCCACCACCTGACCTTTGTCTACCTGCTCTCCTTCTTCCACCAAAACTTCTTCGACTACGCCGCCCACGGGAGCCTGCACCACCTGCACCACGCCTTCGGGTTCGAGCTTGCCCTGGGCGGTAATCGCTTCATCTACTTTGGCTAAGCAGGCCCACAGCACTGAGGCCGAGGTCACTCCCATAATCGCCCAAACAATAGCCTTCGACCAGCGCGGCGACTGCCGCAAGATCACTGGTTTATCGAATGACTGCGGCACGTAAGCGTCAAACTGCGGCGTGCTGCCGTTAGGAGGCATCCCTGCACCGCCGCCGTTGACTAGCGCTTTGCTGCCATTGCCATTACTAGATACGTCTGCCTGAGATCGATCAGAAGTGCTAGTCATCGTTTAGTTCTCTCCCTTCTGCTCAGATAGGCAGTAGTAGCGACCTTTGAGCGCCATCAGCTCGGCGTGGGTGCCCAGCTCGACGACGGCTCCTTTCTCCATCACCAAAATCCGGTCGGACTGGCGAATGGTGCTGAGGCGATGGGTAATGAAAAATACGGTGCGGCCATTGGCCCACTGCTTTAAATTACGGCAAACTTGGGCTTCGGTGTCGTAGTCGAGGGCGCTGGTGGCTTCATCTAAAATCAGCAGCCGGGGGTTTTGTAAGACGGTGCGGGCGATCGCAATTCGCTGCCGCTGTCCGCCCGAGAGTGAAGCCCCTCGTTCGCCCACCCTTGAATTGTAGCCGCTGGGCAAATCCATAATAAAGTCATGGGCACCGGCAATTTTAGCCGCCGTGACAATGCTTTCGGTATCGGCCTGCGGATTGGTCAGGGCGATATTGTCTTGAATGCTGCCTTCAAACAGCAGACTGTCTTGCGGCACAATGCCCACCTGCTGACGCAGCGAGTACAGCTCCACTTTGCCGATGTCGTAATTGTCGATTAAGATTCGCCCCGATTCGGCGTTATAAAGACGCGGCAGCAGCTTCATCAGCGTACTTTTACCCGAGCCGCTTTGCCCGACAATGCCGATAAATTCGCCCGCTGCAAATTCTAGGTTGACATTCACTAGCTGCAAGGGGCCAGAAGGCGCAAACCGAAAAGAAAGATTTTCGTAGCAAACGTTGCCTCTAATCTCAGGCATCGGGATCTGAGCGCGATCTTCTGGAGCTTGCTCTTGAGGATAGTCAATAATGTCGCTCAGTCGCTCTAGCGACAGGGCCGTCTCCTGGAAGTTTTGCCAGAGCTGAGTCAGGCGTAGCAAAGGCTGAGTCACATAGCCAGAGATAATCCGGAAGGCAATCAGGCCGCCTAAGGACAGTGTTCCATCGAGTACCAGCGTTGCCCCCACCCAAAGCACCAGCAGCCCCGACAGCTTGTTGAGGAAACCACTGGCCGACCCCGCCGTGGTAGAAGTCAGTACGGTTTTAAAGCCATCGCTGACATAGCGGGCGTACTTTTCCTGCCACTTCCAGCGGGTTTTTAGCTCCATGTTTTGAGCTTTTACCGTCTGCACGCCTGAGAGCGCTTCCACCAAAAAAGATTGGGTCTCAGCATTGCGCTCGGCCTTGGCCCGCAGCTGACGGCGCACAATCGGCGAGACAAAAAAGGTGAGAATCATAAACAGCGGAATGGTCGACAGCGCCACAAAGGTCAGCTTCACGCTGTAGATAAACATCACCAGGATGTAAACCACCGAAAACAGCGCATCGAGCACCACCGTCAGAGCAGTGCCGGTGAGAAACTGGCGAATATTTTCAAGTTCGTTCACCCGGCTGGAAAGTTCACCCACTGGGCGACGGTCGAAATAACGCAGCGGCAGCCGCAGCAGATGGTCAATAATTTCGGCCCCGAGGGCCATGTCAATCCGGTTAGTGGTATCGACAAATAAATAGGTGCGCAGGCTGGTGAGAATCGCCTCAAAAATGGCGACCACGACCAGCAAAATGCCCAGCACTTGCAGCGTATCGGTGCTGTTTTGCAAAATCACCTTGTCGATGATCACCTGCACCATCAACGGATTGGCCAGACCGAAGACCTGCACGAATAATGAGGCCACCAGCACCGTTGTCAGCACGCCTCGATAGCGCTTGAGCGAGGGCAGAAACCAGCTGAGGCCAAACTTTTGCTGTGGGGTTTGCTCAGTAGTCTCGACCAGCAGAATTTCGCCTTCTGGTCCCCAAATTTCGGCAAAAGCTTGGGGGGAGTGACGCACAATCTTGTTGTCGGCAGGCACACCCAAGACGTATTCGCGTTCGGAGGTCTCGTAGATGATGGCAAAGCCTTCTCGCCACTTAATCAGGGCGAGTTTGGGCAGGCGGGCTACTGCACTTGCCGGTACCTTAGCCAGCTGCGGCTTCAGCCCCACCAGGTCTGCCACTGCGCCGCAGGCCGTCAGCGACAGGTGACCCAATCGCTCGCTCTGATTGGTCAACACTCGCTGCACCACATCGCGCTTGAAGGGCATCCCTAAGTGCTGCGCCACCATTGCAAAGCAAGCTAGGGCTGAACCCACTTCACCGTGCCCGCGCATCACCGGATACTTTATCGCATTGGCCCGAGCTGAACCCGCCTCAATCAGATTGGAGCCGTAGGACAGCTCGGACGCATAGGGGATGGTGCTTTGCGCAACCGGCATACCGCTATCGTTAATCGGGCGGCGATCGCTAGCGGGAACCGGCGCGTGGCCGTTTTGCCCGTCGGCAGGATCTGTATCGGCATCGGCTGGGGCTGGCGCGATCGCTCCCCCACCGGACTCTGTAGGCTGAGT
>JBBSNR010000130.1:0-7689 GCA_038260635.1 Phormidesmidales cyanobacterium | reverse complement strand
CGGATCTGCGGATCCGGCTAACGAGCCATTGGGAGGAACGCGGGTTGAACGATTCAAGGTGCTTAAGAGGCGATCGCCACCTCTACCGTCTCTTGCAAATTACCTTCCTGGTACATCTTAATTAGAATATCCGAGCCGCCGATAAATTCACCGTTGATGTAGACCTGAGGAATGGTGGGCCAGCTAGAGTACTCTTTGATGCCCTGACGAATTTCAGGATCGGCTAGAACGTCTACGGTTTCGTAAGGCACGCCCAGCATGTTCAAAATCTGTACGACGTTATTAGAAAAGCCGCACTGAGGCATGAGCTTGGTGCCTTTCATGAACACCACAATCTTGTTCTGCTCAATCAGGTTGTCGAGGTTAGCTTTGGTTTCTGGAGACATTGCAATAATCCTGGAAATGGTGACCTTGTAAGTTTGATTGGCTTAGCTAAGCATTGATTAGCTAGCAGTCGCGACTTCACCCGGCGTGTGGGTTTCTAGAGAGAGCGCGTGGATCGCTTCAGAAGACATTGCCGTCGCCACCGACTGATACACCAGCTGATGCCGTTTGACCAAGCTCAGCCCTTCAAAGGCAGAAGATACAATGGCTACCTGGTAGTGATCACCGCCGCCCGTAAGATCTTGAACCGCGACTTCGGCGTCGGGCAGGCCAGTTGTGATCATAGATTTCACTTGGTCAGGGCTGATCATACGCTCCTCTTAAAGTCAATTGTCTTACCCATTATGGCGCAATTTTCCCATTAGCTGACGGCTGATTGCCTAGAGACTACTGACCCGGCGCGTTGTACGGGACTGCGACAAAGCCCAGTTCATACAGCTGCTGATAAGCCTGCTGACCTAGTGGGCGAGTGGGTTGCTGACTATTGACGACTTCTACTAAGAGCGGCACGGCCAGATCAGGACGGCTCTGGGCGCGATAGACAACAGCTAGCTGGTAGCTGGCCTGATCGCGCACCTCAGCAGACTGGAGCGCTAAGTCTCGCAAACCGCTGTTGACGCGGCTGTCTACGCCGACAAATACGCTAGAGAGGTTTTGGTAATAGGTAGAGACGTCGTTGAGGGCCTTACGGGCTGCCACCAGTTTTTCAGCGGCTAGGGTGTAGTTTTGGGCAGTGATCGCACTTTCAGCTTCGCCCATGAGCGACTGGCCAGCAGCAATGCCAATCGGACTGGTGGATTGTTCGACGCTGCGAGTAGCGTCTGGAGCTTCAGCGGGGGGCTGCACTTCGGCGGGCTGCTGGGTGTCTCCAAGCTGGGCATGAGCCGCGAAGGGGACGGCGATCGCACCGACTATCGTACTGGCGACAGCGACGATCGCCGCTTTGGGTAACGCGCCAGACAGCAAAGCTCTAACAGTGGAAACCATGATGTCAAAAACAGCTAACTTTAGGGAATCTAAACTAGAGTAGGGCATTGAGTCCGCCATGTCGCTATTCGATGTGACTCTTAGCTAAGTGGATATATAGCTTCCGGCACTTTGCTTCATGCAGCATTACTGACTGTGAGCGATATATAGCAACAGGCAAAGTGCTCCGCAAAGCGCGAATGCATCCGCGCTTTGCTATACCTGAGAGCGAGTCACTAAAGTATCAAACTGTCCGTAGTGCAGGCTTTCAACTATGACTTTATCGGGCCCGTCATCCAGCCAATCACTGGCCCAATCACCGGGCCAATCATTGGGCGATCAGGGCGTTGTACCCGGCAAAGAAGGGGTGATTTTGCAGCGCGGTGGCGAAGAACTGCGGCTCCACAAGGTGAAAAATCGTCTGTCATTTTGCCTGAACAATCCGGCTGATCTCTCAGCTCTGGTGACTCAAGGGCAGCCGCAGCGAGTCAAAAATATCACCCCTCAAGCAATTGACGAGGGGCCAGTGATTATCGAGTGGCAGCTGCCTGCTCAGCGATTAGAGGAAGTGCTGGCGCAGCTGAGGGCGGCATCTGCTGTGCTCTATGCCAGTCACGTGTACGAACTTGATTTGAGCCCGAGTACCTATGTGTATTTGGCCAATCAGCTGACGGTGCAGTTTACCGGAGCGCTGCCAGTGGCTCAAATTGAGGAGATCGCCGCCGCCACTGGCATTATCCGCACTCGCGCCCTATCGGATAGTGGCAACACCTACTGTTTCAGGGTCGGCCCCACCGCCCGCGAAAACCCGCTGAAGCTCGCCAATCAGCTCGCCCGCAACCCTGGCGTTTTGTTAGCTGAACCGAACATTATTATGGCGATCGCATCGCTCTATCGCCCGACCGATAGCCGCTACCCTGAAGAGTGGCACCTCTTTCACCGGGGCGGGGCGGGGCTGGCTGCTGGCTCCCATGTCTCTGCCGAATCTGCCTGGGACATTACTCGCGGCAGCCGCTCAGTCACCATTGCAGTGACTGATGACGGCTTTGATTTGGCTCACCGCGATCTGCAAGGGCCTGGCAAAATTGTTGCCCCGCGCGACCTCAAAAATCAGGACGGCTTGCCCATCCCCAGCCAAAATGAAAACCACGGCACAGCAGTAGCAGGGGTTGCTCTGGCAGAAGAAACCGGCGACGGGGTGATCGGCATCGCGCCGGGCTGTAGCCTGATGCCCATTCAGACAACTGGCTTTTTAGACGATGGCTCGATTGAGCAGCTGTTTGACTGGGCGATCGCGCAAGGAGCCGATGTCATCTCCTGTAGCTGGTCACCGGCCTCTCTCTATTTTCCGCTGTCTCGGCGGATCAGCCGGGCGGTGAACCGGGCAGCCACGGAGGGGCGTAATGGCAAGGGCTGTGTGGTGGTATTTTCAGCGGGCAATGCCAATCGCCCGGTAGAAGGCAAAGTAGAGGAGACAGGCTGGCCTCGCAATTTGGTAAAAGGGTTGACTAGCTGGCTCAGCGGCTTTGCGGTTCACCCGGATGTGATCACGGTCTCGGCCTGCACCAGTCTCAACCGCAAGGCGGCCTACAGCAATTGGGGCCGTCATATCTCGGTCGCTGCCCCCAGTAACAATGCCTCGCCTAACATGGCGCTCTCTAATGGCACTTTTGACACGGGGCCGCCGATTCGGGGGCAGCTGTTGGGGCGCTCTGTGCTGACGAGCGATCGCACCGGCGACCAGGGCTACACCACTGGCGACTTCACCGGCTTTGGCGGTACTTCCAGCGCTTGTCCGCTGGTTGCAGGCATCGTTGGCCTGATGCTCTCAGTCAACCCAGACCTGACGGCAGCTGAAGTCAAACAGATTTTACAGAGCACGACCGATAAAATTATCGACAAAGACCCCGACCCTCAGCTGGGTCAACGCTATGGCACCTACGACAGCAACGGTCATTCGCTCTGGTTTGGCTATGGCAAGGTGAATGCGGCTGCCGCTGTGAAGGCAGCTCAGTCTAGGGCGCTGAGCGATCGCACCCTCCACCAAACCCTCACCGCCCAAAATTCGACCGCTTCCTCCATCCCTGACAATGCCCCCAACGGCATCCGTAGCGCCCTTAATATTTCCACAGGCGGCAGTCTCCAAGACATCAAAATATTCATTCAGGCCGAACACGAATTTCTCAGCGACCTCAGCTTTATGCTGATCAGCCCTCAAGGTCAGACCGTTTTAATTCAGGGTCGTACGCTGGGCCGTCAGACGCGGCTGCAAAGAACCTACTCGCTCGTAAATACGCCCGCCCTGCGACGCCTGCTCAATAGTGAAGTCAAAGGCCGCTGGCAGCTCCAAGTAATTGACCACGTACCCGAACACACCGGACAGCTACAGCGGTGGGATCTGATACTGGGCATCTGATGCGCCTTGCTCTGAGCGGTCAGCTAAAGTCATCAGTGCGGTTTGCAAGTCGGCGGTGAGCTGCTTAGAGCGCAGTTTGCCTTCTCCAGCTTTGTACTGGGCTACGAAAATAGGCTTACCAATACGAACCGTCACCGTTCCTCGCCAGCGAGGGCACGGCTCGCTGTATTCCAGGCTGATCGGGACAATTTTTACGTCTAGGTGAGAGCGGCTGCGCTCGGCGCGGAGGGCAATGCGGGCCAGTCCAGGTTTGAGCGGGTGGATGCGATCGCGGTAGATATTTCCCTCAGGGTAAATCACCATCATCTCCCCCGCTTGCAAGAGCTGCACCCCGTGCCGCAAGGTCTGCACAGAAGGCTTACGCACATGCACCGGAAATCCCCCTAGCCGCCGGATAAACCAGCCCTGAATGCCCAGACATTCATCGGCGGTGACCATAAATCGCAAATAGCGACCTGCCCGCTTGCCAATCAATCCCACTAGCAACGGATCCCACCGAGACTGATGAGTCGGCGCTAGCACGACCGGGCCATCCTGAGGAATATTCTCCTGTCCGGTGATTTCAATCTGGCTGAAGTAGGCAGGCAAAATGACTTTTTCGCCCAAGGTATACATGATCGGTGCGAGCCAGGGAGAAAGGCGTGACTGCACAGAGGGACAAAGATGGTCAGCAGGAAGCGTCATGTCACCAGAAGAATTTATCAGCATGGCTGAAAGAGAGACGCCCCCAGAAAAGCGCTAGGACAAAATGTACGAATTGATACACATTCGCTCATAGTTGGCCTAGCATAGTCTGCTGTCAGCCGCAGGTTGATGCGCAAGCTGCCAGTTTCGACTCTGGCTTTCAGCGACAGCAAAAATTCAGACAGACCGCAGTCATGCCTTCAATAGACCCATCGGCGTCAAACCTTGCGGCGTCGCTGCTGAAACCACCGCTGTAGCTGCTGACGGCAAGGCGCTTCTAAAATTCCACCCAACACAGTCAGGCGGTGATTAGAACAGCGACCATCCGGCAGGTTGAGTACTGAACGAACCGCCCCGGCTTTGAGATCGTCAGCGCCATAGACCAGTAGGCCCAAACGCGACTGGATGATGGCCCCGGCGCACATCGGGCAAGGCTCTAAAGTGACGTACAGAGTGCAGTCGTTCAGGTGCCAGTTACCTAACTGCTTGCCAGCTGCGCGTAAGGCTAAAACTTCGGCATGAGCGGTCGGGTCATGGTCGCGCTCCTTACGATTAGCCGCCGCCGCCAGCAGCTGATTATCTGGCCCCACGACAACGGCAGCAACGGGCACCTCACCGGCTTGGCCAGCGGCTTCTGCCAGGGCCAAAGCTTGTATCATCCACTGGCGATGGCGCAGGTAGATTTCACTATTCAGCGCGGGTGGCGGAATGCCTAAGGCCGCTTCCAGGCACGCCGTATCTTGATCGTTGCCAGGCGGATCGATCAATAAATCATCAGGGTCAGTCATTCCAGGGGCTTTCCTTACCGCTGCTCTATGGATTTCACACAGTAGGGGTTTATATCAAGTGCCATACTAGGTATAAGCAACCTAGCCGCGACTTGCCCCCTCTGAATTAGTATGGTGACCACCGTAGATTTTCTCAATCAGCTCAATCCCTCCCAGCGTCAGGCCGTTGAACATTTCTGCGGGCCGCTGCTGGTGGTGGCCGGAGCCGGTTCAGGAAAGACCCGAGCCCTCAACGCTCGCATCGCCAATCAAATTCTTCACCGCCGCGAAGAACCGGGCAATATTCTAGCGGTGACCTTTACCAATAAGGCCGCTCGGGAGATGAAGGATCGGATTGAGCGGGTGTTTGCTGAGCAGGAGGCGCTGGCCCGTCACAGTAAGCCTTTGCATATGCTCTCTGAGTACGAGCAGGTGCAGCTACGCTCTTATGTGTATAAGACCTTTTTGAAAGAGCTGTGGATCGGCACGTTCCATTCGCTGTGCTCGCGCATTCTCCGCTACGACATTGAAAAGTATCAGAGTCCGGCGGGTCAGCGCTGGACGCGCACCTTTTCCATTTTTGATGAGTCGGACGCTCAGAGCCTGGTCAAAAGCATCGTCATTGGCCAGATGAATCTGGATGACCGCAAGTTTAACCCGCGCTCAGTGCGCTTTGCTATTAGCAATGCCAAAAATCAAGGGCTGGATCCTGACCAATACGAGGCCGAAAATCCTAACTTCAAAGGTCGCAATATTGCTGAAGTCTATCGCTATTATCAGCAAGGACTTTCGGCCAATAATGCGCTCGACTTTGACGATCTAATTCGGCTACCGGTGCAGCTCTTTCGCCAAAATCCGCAGGTGCTCGACTACTGGCATCGTCGCTTTCGCCACATCTTAGTGGACGAATATCAAGATACCAACCGCACTCAGTACGACCTGATTCAGCTGCTGACGACTAACGGCCAGGGCAACCAGAAGTTTGATGACTGGAATAATCGCTCTGTGTTTGTCGTAGGCGATGCTGACCAGAGCATCTATTCGTTCAGGGCAGCAGACTTTACGATTTTGATGGGCTTTCAGTCGGAGTTTGGCGATCGCCTCCCCGACGACGAAACCCAAACGCTGGTCAAACTGGAAGAAAACTATCGCTCTACCTCCAACATTCTCGATGTCGCCAATCATTTAATCGAAAACAACACCGAACGCATTGACAAAGTGCTGCGAGCAACCCGAGGTGAGGGCGACGCGATTTTTTGCCATCGGGCCGACAACGAGGCGATGGAGGCTGAGTATGTCGTCAGCCAAATTCGCAATCTAGAGCTAAAGAATCCTGAGCTGAACTGGCAGGACTTTGCCATTCTCTACCGCACCAACGCTCAATCTCGGGCGATGGAGGAAGTCTTGGTGCGGTTTGATATTCCCTACCGCGTGGTAGGCGGTCTGCGCTTTTATGATCGCCGCGAGATTAAAGACATTTTGGCCTACATGCGGCTGGCTGTGAACCCGGCAGACAGCGTCAGCCTGAAGCGCATTATCAATACGCCCCGGCGTGGCATTGGTAAAACGACGCTAGACAATTTGGAAAAAGCGGCGACAGAATTGGGCGTACCGCTGTGGGACATCATTAAAGACGAGACCTCGGTAAAGACCCTGGCAGGGCGGGCGAGTAAGAGTGCGATCGCTTTTGCCAACATGGTCAGCAGCTGGCAGGAACGGGCCGAAACTACCTCTCCAACCGAACTGGTTCAGGAAGTGCTCGAAAACACTGGCTATATAGAAGACCTAAAGAGCAAAGGCACCGAAGAAGATCTCAACCGCATTGAGAACATTCAAGAACTTTACAGCGCGGTCGTGCAGTTTGAAGAAGAAAACGAAGACGCCACCCTGATGACGTTTCTCGCCAATGCCTCGCTCAATTCCGACAACGACGACGGCAAAGACGAAGACAACAAAGTCACCCTGATGACGCTTCACGCTTCCAAGGGGCTGGAATTCCCCGTTGTCTTTTTAGTCGGACTGGAGCAAGGGCTATTTCCTAGCTTTCGCTCTCTAGAAGATGCCGCCGCCATTGAAGAAGAGCGCCGCCTCTGCTATGTCGGTATCACCCGCGCCCAAGACCGGCTGTTTATCTCCCATGCCCGTGAGCGCCGCACCTATGGGGCCATGCGAGAGGTCTCGACGCCCTCTATTTTCCTCAGCGAACTGCCTCGCGACTACATCATGGCCACCGTGCCCAGTGCCCTACCTGAACGCTGGACAACGACTACCCGCGAAGCCAAGCTCAAAAATCCTCAGCCCAACCTCAACAAGCCCGGCACTCACGAAAACGATTGGAGCGTAGGCGCTTCAGTCACACACAAAGCTTTTGGCGAAGGCAAGGTCACCCACATCTTCGGGGCGGGCAACAAGATCTGTTTAGCGGTTCACTTCCCCGGCATCGGCAAAAAGATCATCGATCCTAGAACAACT
>JBBSNR010000129.1:0-7845 GCA_038260635.1 Phormidesmidales cyanobacterium | reverse complement strand
TACCAGCAGCTCAAGCAGTTCACTGCCGACGCCTCTCACGAACTGCGCAATCCGATTGCGGTCATTCAAACCAATGTCCAGGTGGCGCTAGCCGACCCGGATGAACAGTTTCAGCGCAGCCAGCTAGAAGTGGTAGAGCGCCTGACCCGTCGGCTCGGCAGGCTAGTAGACGATCTGCTGTTTTTAGCCCGTCAAGAAAGCGGACTGGTGCCGATGCAGCGCGATCGCATTGACCTGAGCGCGCTACTTCGAGACGTGATTGAGGAGCAGCAGGCACTCGCCCAAGAAAAATCTCTCAGTCTCAGCTACACCGCTACCGACTCGGCCATTCACATTCAGGGCGACGCCGATCAGCTCACTCGCCTGTTCACCAACCTCATCGCCAACGCCATTCAGTACACGGCCAGTGGCAAAATTACGGTGAAGCTCACGGCGGCGGCCAACCAGATCACCCTGATCGTTGCCGATACTGGCATCGGCATTTCAGCCAAAGACCTCAGCCGCATTTTTGATCGCTTCTACCGGGTAGATCCGGCCCGTCGCCGTAATACCAAGGGAGCAACGGGCGGATCAGGATTGGGATTGGCGATCGCCAAAGTCATCGCCAACAATCATCAGGGACAGCTCAAATTGACCAGTCAATCCGGTCAGGGCACTATCGCTACCGTAACGCTACCCACCAAGTCGCCAGCCATGAAACCCGCCAGGGCTCCTACTGCGATGACACCAGGCTGACCGTTGGGCCAAAGGTGCGCTCTTCAGGCATCCCCAGCTCACCCATCGGCTCTGCCTCAGACTGATTGTAAGAATAGAGCACGCCGCCAGCATTGCCCACCCGCACAGTAATAGACTTATCGGCGACCCAAGAGCGAGTTTCTCCCTGCTCCAAAATTGCCTCAAACTTAGTAGATCCATCAGCCACTACCCGCACCCATGACTGCCCAGTCACCACCAGGTCAACTTCAACCGGTCGAGCTTGAGCCTCGGGCTTAGCCGCTGCGGGCGCTGCGGGCGTTGTCTTGACCTGCTGATTTTCTTTCGGCATCAGCTGCTCAATTTCCTCAGGGTTCAAAATAGGTTGAGCAGTCATATCGGGCACGGTCCGCTGCAAAAAGCCAGAGAGTGCACCAATCGCCCCCATGATCAGCAGCACATAGGCCCCGTAAAGATGGAGCGGACGCAGCTGCGCCGCAGGTGAATCCTTCCAAGACAGTCGCGGTGACTGTACCACCGGCTGCGTAAAAAATTGGCTGGCTAGCGTCTCACCATCCAGACCCAGCGCATTCCCGTATCGACGTAGCAGCGCCCGCACATAGACCGGTTCAGGCAGCTCAGTCAAGTTGCCTTGCTCTAGAGCAGCCAGCAACATCTGACGAATCAAGGTGCGCTTTTCAATAACTTCCAGCGACAGCCCCCCTTGCAAGCGCGCCTGTTTCAGTACGCTGCCAAGAGAACACAGCTGCTCCTGCTGTAGCTGTTGGGCAGTAGGTTGTTTGGTGCGAGCTTTCTGCTTCATAGTAAGGCGAAGGATTAAGGCAGGTGAGAGGGGATTTTTGAGCAGCTTTGGGTTTAGCAACCCGTTAGTGAAGCTCGATGGTCAGGTCTAGACAGTCAGGCCCAGACGGTTAAACGGGGACGGTTAAATAGAGATAACTAAGCATTGACGGTAAGGGCATCGACGATAGGGACAGGTCACTCAGCCTCCACATCACATTTTAACTGAGCGACTTCGCTCTCCTCTAGTAAACGATAGCGACCACTGGGCAACTTTCCTAGCTTCACCGATCCAATCTGTGTTCTGTGTAGGGCAGTCACCGGATAACCCAGCGCCTCAGCCACCCGACGAATTTGCCGATTGCGTCCTTCTGTTAACGTTACGCTCAGGAGAGTTTGGCTGTCTGCTAAGTGCTTAACAATTTGGACATCGGCAGGGAGAGTTTGGCGGTTTGATAGCATCACTCCCATCCGCCACTGTTGCAGTGCACTATCCGGGGGCACGCCCTGAACCCGTACTCGATAAACCTTGGGCATCTGATGACTGGGATGCGTAAGTGCGTACGTTAGCTGACCGTCATTAGTCAATAACAGTGCCCCCGTTGAGTCAGCATCCAGACGGCCTACCGGGTGAATGCCTGAGCCGCTACGGAGTGGCTTGTCCAGCAGGTCTAGAACGGTTTTCCGCCCCTGTGGATCCCGGCAGGTAGACACAATACCTTTGGGCTTGTGCAGCAAGATATAAACGCAGCGAAGGGGTCTGCCAATGTCTACCCCGTCAACACAGACCCGATCAATGCTCGCATCTGCCTGCTGACCAATTTCAGCAGTTTTGCCATTGACCGTAACCCTGCCCCCTAAGATCAGCTTTTCGGCTTGGCGGCGGGAAGCGATGCCTCGCTGAGATAGCAGCTTTTGTAACCTGTCGGTCATGGATGCGAAACGCTTTCGCTACTTTGAGTGGATTGCCGTTTTGTAAAATACTGCTTTAAAACATTGCTTCTAGAGCATCCGTTTTAGATACGGCCTCGAGCAGCTGAGCTATCTATAAATCATTACCTATTCAAGCAGCTATCTCCGGATATACACAAGGGGGTATGGCTACCAAATGAACAAGATTTTATGGATTTATCCCTATCTTAAGCTCTCTCAGCCGAAGACAGCGCTGCGGACCCTGCCAGAAGGGTCTTAAGAAAAGCCTTTCAATCGCTTACCGGGCAACCACAGCCGTAGCCGGGCACCGCCGGTCTCAGAGTCATTTTTTGCCTCCACCCAGCCCTGATGAGATTCCACAATCTGGCGCACTATCGCTAAGCCTAATCCCGTGCCGCTGCTGGAGAGTTCGGCTATTTCTAGATTATTTTCGGCGGTGACATTTTCAAGTTCTTTCCGGCTACGGGCCGGATCTGCCCGGTAGAAACGATCAAAGACGTGAGGCAAATCTTTCTCAGCTAGCCCAACGCCTGCGTCAATGACTTCAATTAAAATATAGGCATCGTCAGGATCGATAGGTTCTGAGCTAGTCGGCGTACTCAATCGCACCTGAATGGCATGGGCAGACGGGCTGTACTTCACAGCGTTGCTCAGCAGATTGTAGAATACGCGATGCATCAGGCTGGCGCTGACGCTGGCCATCAGCTTTGGGGGGCCTTGGTAATCTAGATCTAGCTGTTTGAGCTTTGCCAGGGGCTCTATGCTTTGCCAGGCAGCCTGAATGGAGGCCACCAAATCAACGGCTTCACCGTCTTCTAGGCGGGCCTGCTGCTGCTCCAGGTGGCTCATATTGAGCACGTCGTCTACTAGCTTGCTTAGGCGAATCACCTCTTTGAGTAAGCGCTCTACCCAGCTGAGGAGTTCTGGAGCAACCCTTGATTCGAGGGTTTCAGCGACGAGCCGGATAGAGGTTAGGGGCGTTTTAAGCTCATGAGCGACATCTGAAATCCAGCGATCGCGCTGCTGCGCCAGACTCACCGCTTCCTGTTTATTTTCTAAAAAGACGCCGACGTGGCCGCTGCTGATCGGTAAACCGTACCCTTGAAGTGGGTAGGCAGGCCGCTCTAAATAGTTAAACGGATCGGTAGAAATTGAATTAAATGTCCAGCGCGCTTCGCAGATTTCTTGGGTTTGGCGGGTGCGCTCGACCAGCTGATCGAGCTCGTAAGACCGCACGACTGCCAGCAGCAGACGAGGCCGCTCGTAGTCGCTCTGCGCAATATCTAAAAACTCTTGAGCCCGTTGATTGCACCAGAGCAAGCGATTTTCTTCATCGACTTGCAAATAGCCAACCGGAGCCTGTTTGATGAGCTGGCGGAAGTCTTTGAGCTGTTCGCTGAGGGTGTCTATCTGGGATTGCTGGTCGGCGATCGCACTGGCCAGCTGAGCGTCGTAACCTAAGGTTGACAGCGGTTGACGGTCTTCTAGCCGATGCAGTAATCGTCTCAACCTGGCATCGTAGCGCCGCCGATGGATCCCCAATATTGCCAGCCCGATTGCCAACCCTGCGATGAATTCCAGCATCAGCTTTGCGCTCCCATCTATAGCTCCTGTCGAGTTGCTTAGGACACTTTTATCGGCTGAACCCGTTATATGACAGCAAGCAACTCGACTCGCAAAGTAAGAATGCATCCTTACTTTGCTATAGCGGCTAAAGCCATGATACAGCAATAAAAAAGACGCATTCTTATAGAGAATGCGTCCTGTATTAGAGCCATTCAATTCAGCTACCAGGGCGAGGTCTTGGTAAGAGACATCAGAGTTAGCAGTGGATGGCATCTAGCAGAGGTTAAAAGCAGACATCAAAGTCTTGACAGCAGAGTCCTAGTGGACAATTGCGCCGCGATACTTCAAGACATCGCCAGACCGACGAGCAGGAACGCTGAGCGCACGACGTACGTGGTAGGTAGCCCCACGGTAATGGCCAATTTCCTGAGTTTCGGTGACTTCAACGGCGGGCTTTGAAGTGTTGTATTTGACGCCACGGTATGAGAGTTGCATGGTATTCGCCTCCAAAAAGGGTTTGTAGAGTTAAGAGGCGCGTTCCTTCAGAGTGGGTAGACCAATAGCTAGTCTATGTAGCTGGGCTAGGCACCCTTACTTCCGTCTTTTGCAGAGGCAGCAGCCAGTAATGTCAATCTTGGCTGCATCTCTTAAAAGATGAACGTTTTGCTTTCTGTATCTAATGTTACCGTTATTTTCCCAAAGTGTCAATCTGCTCAAATAATTTACGCCAAAAGGATTAGGCCTTGATATGGTTAGAGCTGTTTTTATGGTTTTTTGCTTATGGTTTCGGCCCTGATAGCCGCCTGAAGTGTAGATATAGGGGCGCTGTAGAAGTACTGACGGCGAAAGTTCTCTTCTTGTACAGCGGCAAAGAAGCTGGCGATCGCTGTGGCTCTAGCGGTATCATCAGCCGGGTTCACAGCTGGCTGGTAGCACAGGCGAATGTCTATTGCCGAAGTTTCCACGGTGAATCCTGCTTTTGCCAGCGCTGTGAGTCCTAGCTTTAGGGTGCGATCGCCCACTCCCAGCTTTGCCCGCAGCTGCTCTGGAGTCACTGCCACCTGCGCCCGACTGATGTACTTGGCTAGGCCCAGCAGAGTCTTCCATTTATCTAGAGGATCAACGACCGCTGGCGATGTATAGGCCAGTGCCAGCGGCTGCTGAGTTTGATCTACCTGATGCTGCCATAGCCGCAGCTCGTGCCATTGAGTGGGGCATTCGTTGAGCACCAGATTGGTGTCTAGATTCTGTTTTTCGGGGTGCTGCACAGCGCGGCGATCTACCAGCCAGTTAGCGGTAGCCGCCGATTCCTGATCATCTGAAGCCTGCGTCACAGCCGGGCGGATATCAACCAGCCGAATCTCATAGCGCTGACTCTTGGGGTGGCTGTTATAGTCCAGCTCAGCGATGATGTCCCAGCGCCCAGGGGGGAGGTCGTCTTTATAGTGACCCCACCACAGTCCGGGGAAGCGGCGGCGGCGATCGCTCCCAATACTCTCATCACAAAGCTGAAAGCTGGCCTTGATATAGCCTACCTTCGCGCCCGTGCGGTCTTTCAGCTTTTGATGCCAGACGTTTTCAAACCAGCAGTTGCGAATCAGCAGCTTCGGCACCGGATTGCCCATGCCGCAAGGCTCCAATAGCGTCAGCTGTTTAAAGAGCGCCTGACCCAGGTCAGCGACAGTCACCGTCAGATCGGCCTGCACCCCAGGCTGACCCAGCCGTCCCCCCAGCTTTTGCCGGTACTGCTGATTAACTGCCGCCGTAAACATGGGTAAATCACCCACGGGCAGGCTCAGACCCGCCGCAAATGGGTGTCCGCCAAAGCCAGTCAGCAGGTGAGCCTGAGAATTCACCAGGTCGTATAGGTCAATCTGGTTTACCGAGCGAGCCGAGCCCCGAGCGAGCACTTTGGCCTCAGGGGATCGGTCAGTATCTGGCGCATCTAGAGTCAGCAAAATCGTCGGCTTACCGTACTGCTGAGCGACTTGCCCCGCCACCAGCCCTAGCACGCCGACCGGCCATTGGGGATCGCATAGAACGATCACTCCTGTCGTGGATAGATCCTGAGTTTCTAACTGGCGCGTTACCGCTTGCAGCACGTCGTTTTGCAAAGCTTTGCGGCGGACGTTGGCTAGCTCTGCCTTTTCAGCGAGTTCTCGGCAGCGCTCGGGGTCTTTGCTAGTCAGTAGCTCTACGCAAAAGCTGGCCTCGCCGTAAATGCGGCTGACGGCGTTGATTCGAGGGCCAATGCCAAAAGAGATGTCGGTGGGGCGATCGCCCGCCCGCCGACACAGTTCCAGCAATTTTGCCACGCCTGGACGAATAGGATGATCTGATTTGAGGTGCTTTTGCAGCTGGGCTATCCCAATCTGCGCCAGATAGCGGCAGTCTCCCGTCAGCTCTACCAGGTCAGCAATTAAACCAATCGCCACCAGATCAACCAGTTCGCTCAGCGGTCGGGTTGGCACATCCGGCAGTCGCTCGTAAAGCGCCTCAATCAGCTTGTAGGCGACCGCCACCCCGGAGAGGTTTGCCATCGGGTGGTCGCCTGGCAGAGCGCGAGGGTTGATAATCGCGGCGACTGCCGGGCGCTGAGCAGGCAGCGTGTGATGGTCAGTGACCATCACCTCAATGCCTAACGTCTGGGCAAAATCGATTTCGTGCGGATTCGTACTGCCCGTATCGCAGGTGACAATCAGCTGCACCCCTTGGGCTGCCAGCTGCTCAATGCCAGTCATTGAGAGACCGTGCGATTCTCTCAGGCGGTTGGGAATAAAGTAGCTGAGCTGGTCTGGGCCAGTGAAGAACTGCCGCAGTCCGTCCCACAGCACCGCAGTAGAGGTGATCCCATCGGCGTCAAAGTCTCCCCAAATGGCGACTTTTTCGGCGCGATCGCGAGCCACCATCAGCCGCTCAACCGCCCGCACCATCTCCTCACCAAAGTCGAACGGGCTAGCCGGTTGATAGTCTGCCGCGTGCAAAAATCCTCGCAGCGCCTCAGCCGATCTCAGCCCCCGATTCCATAGCAGCTGCGCGCCCCACTGCGGACGAGGCAGTCCTGTTATCTGCTCAATAGCGTCTACCCACTCGGTTGGCGGAGCGGCAGTCGGGGCGATCTGCCAATTGGGTTGGGGCCAGTTAGTTTGGGGCCAATCTGTTCGAGCTGGGGGCATAGGCACTCATCGGCTCAGATACAATAGGCGCAGCTCGCATGGAAAATGAGAGATCATGAAGCTAGGAGACTGGGTTAGCTTACTGTGCTTAGTAGCAGCAGGCTATATTCTATGGAAAATTCGGCAGCTGCTGCTGTTGGCCTTTGCAGCGGTAGTGATTGCGATCGCGCTCAACAGCCTCACTCGCCAAATCCGCAAGTTCAATATTCCCCGTCGATTTGCGATTCCAATTGCCATCTTGCTCGCGGCAGCAGTGGCAGCCCTCTTTATATTAGGCATTGTGCCGCCCTTTGTTGATCAGTTTAAGCTGCTGATAGACCTGCTGGTTCGCTTTTCTCAGACCCTGCCCGCTCGGCTGACGCAGATACAGGCAAATCTACCCGAGCGGATTCGCCTGCCCGAAGTGAGCGAGTTTGTGGCCTGGCTCACCTCTCCAGACTCGGCTGTTCTCGATGTCTTTGGCAATTTCTTTTCTTTCTTCAACTCTTCTTTACAGGTTGTCCTTCAGACGCTGCTGGTCACCGTTCTAGCGATCATGATGCTGACTAACCCCACTGCCTATTTAGACGGGGTACTGCTGCTCTTTCCCTCGTTTTACCGGCAGCGGGCTCAAGAGATTTTTAGCAAATGTGAAATAGCCATCGGCAACTGGCTCGGTGGCATCATTATCAGCTCG
>JBBSNR010000128.1:0-7873 GCA_038260635.1 Phormidesmidales cyanobacterium | reverse complement strand
TAGGGTAGCTGCTGCCCCCACTAAGATGGGCAGATTGGGCGGCTGAGCAATCACAATATTGCCTTCACTGTCTCGAAAAGTGCGATCAAAAAGGGTAGCTTTCTTTGTCTCTAGCTCCTGTTTCGCTTGAGATGACATCAACTTTACCTGGAGAATATGGTTTAGGACTGATGTTAAGGCTACCTGGTTTGACCACATCTGTACCGAACGTTATAGCTGGCGTCGAATGCATAGCGCCAGAGGAGAGATCAGAGAAGAGTCTGCGCTTTGACAAAATTGTCTGTCAACACAGATCATCTTAGTCAAAGCCTGTAAAATGACTGTATTGATTTTATAGAGCTTGTATCTTATGCCTGTAGAAACTGTCGGTAGCCCAACGCCTGAAGCTGACCAAATGCGTGCTGAAATTGAAAAGCAGTTGCCCAATATCATTGCTAGCTTTAGTCAGGTTCTGCAAGAACAGTTCGGTTTCGATACGCTCCGAGTGGGCGGATTCACTGTCGTGCCAGCCGTGGCGAGTTCCGACAGCATCTCTTGTGATGAGGAAGGCTGCTCTGTCGATTGAGGGATTAACCCCAAGGAAGCCTTAATCGCTAAGCCATTCCTCAACAGAGAATTTTATAATTCTGATGAGGGCAATAGGAAGGGTTTATGCAGCATGGCTACTTAAAAACAAACGGTGTTCAACTTCACTATGTCACTCAGGGCGACGGTCCTCTGGTGCTGTTTTTGCACGGCTTTCCAGAATTTTGGTATTCCTGGCGACATCAGCTTGAGGCGTTTGGCAGTGACTACACAGCAGTAGCGATAGATTTGCGAGGTTACAACGACAGCGATAAGCCTAAAGAGAAGTCTGCCTACGCGCTGCCTGAGCTGATCAAAGATGTGGCGGGGACGATTCGCGCGCTGGGCTACGAGCGATGTACGCTGGTAGGGCATGACTGGGGTGGGGCGATCGCCTGGAGCTTTGCCTACGCCTACCCTCAACTGTTGGAGCAGCTGATCGTCCTTAATCTGCCCCATCCAGCCAAGTTTGCAGCGGGTCTGCGCACGCCTCAGCAGCTCCTAAAAAGTTGGTATGTTGGGCTATTTCAGCTGCCGGTGCTGCCAGAACTCCTGCTGAAAGCAGGCAACTACGCCGCGATTCGAGCGGTGTTTCAAGGTCAGGCGAAGTCAGCGGCGTTTACAGAAGAGGATATCGATGCGCTAGTAGCGGCAGCGGCGAAACCGGGTGCGATCGCCAGTATGCTGAACTATTACCGCAATATCTTTAGCCCTAATGGACTGCTCGACCAACAGTGGGGCGTACTAGACGTGCCGACTTTGATGATCTGGGGAGAGAATGATGTCGCCCTTGGCAAAGAACTGACTTACGGCACAGCAGACTATGTGAGAGACTTTACGATTCGCTATATTGCTGACTGTAGCCACTGGGTTCAGCAGGAGCAGCCAGCGCTAGTTAACCAGTACATTAGAGAGTTTCTGGAGCGCGATCGCCCTAAAACAAACCAGCCGATAGAGCGCTGAGGTTGGCACAGACGGTACCCTTAAGGTTCTCTAGATCGACGGGTCGCTTCTAGAAATCCCTGTCAAACCGCTTAAGGTGTATGGAAAGATTCAACTTCAAAGTATTCAAACGTTTTTGGGCGATCGCCAAAGCCTACTGGTTTGGCGAAGATAAATGGCAGGCACGAGGACTGCTGCTGCTGATTGTACTGCTGCTGCTGGGCTATACCGGGCTGAGCGTTTTACTAAATACCCAGCGGGGCGAGCTGATTTCGTCACTGTCGGCTCAGAGCGAAAGCCGCTTTTGGAAGACGGTGGGGATTTTTCTGGGCATTCTGGTCGTGTATGCGCCATTGCTAGCGGGCTATACCTTTTTGCGCGATCGCTTGAGCTTAGCTTGGCGGCGTTGGCTCACGGGTAGTTTTCTCGACAGATATTTTAAGGATCGCGCCTTTTACAATATCAACCAGTTCAAGCCTGAAATAGACAACCCTGACCAGCGAATCGCCGAGGACGTGCGGAGCTTCACCCAGGAGTCGCTGACTCTGGTGCTGGTCGCCGTTGAGTCGGTCTTGTCGATCATTGCCTTTAGCGGCGTCCTGTGGGGAATTTCTAGAGAGCTAGTGCTGTTTCTCGTCATCTATGCGGTAGCGGGCACGGTGCTGACGATTGGCGTATTTGGTCAGCCGCTGGTAAAGCTCAACTTTGAACAGCTAAAGAAAGAGGCGAACTTTCGCTTTAGCCTGGTGCGGGTGCGAGAGAATGCAGAGGCGATCGCGTTTTACCAGGGTGAGAGGCAAGAGTCTGAGCAAATCAAAGACCGATTCATCGCCGCGTTTGACAATTATAAAAAGCTGCTGACCTGGGAACTGGCGCTCAATGGCCTCACCAATTTCTATGAATTCATTCCGTTTGTTCTACCCGCGATTGTAGTGGCACCGGGCGTATTTAGCGGAGAGGTTGAGGTGGGCAAGGTGAGCGAAGCTCAAGGCGCATTCATCCGCGTTTTCTTTTCACTCAATGTGATTGTCGCTCGTCTGCAATCGCTAACAGCCTTTGGCGCGGGTATTGACAGGCTCTATGACTTTTCTGATGCGATTGGCGATATTGAAAGTCCTGATGCGCTCGAAGAAGATTTGAAAGCGCTGCCCATCCTGGCTGCTTCGTTAGAAACAGAGACAAAATTAGAAGAAAAAGAAAGCTCTGATGAGGCGATCACAATTCACACTGCTGAAACTAATGCAGAAGCCTTGCCCCTCATTTTAATTGAAACAGCCCCAACGTTGGCTCTCGATAACCTGACGCTGCAAACACCTAACTATCAGAGAACGCTAATTGAAAATCTCTCGCTGACCTTAGATAAGGAGGGGTCGCTCCTGGTGATGGGGCCGAGTGGGTGCGGTAAAAGTTCTTTGATGCGGGCGATCGCGGGCCTCTGGCGCTCTGGCACAGGCACCATCCTTAGACCCAATATTCAAGATCTATTGTTCTTGCCCCAAAAGCCATACATGGTGCTGGGCAACCTGAGACAACAGATGCTGTATCCTTACCCCGGCACAAAAGCGACCGATACGCAGCTGACTGAAGTCCTCCAAAAAGTGAATCTGCCAGACCTGGCTGAACGCTACGATGACGGCTTTGACACGGTCGAAGAATGGGGCGATGTCCTTTCCTTAGGAGAACAACAGCGGCTCAGCTTTGCTCGGATTCTCATTCATCAGCCTGCCTATACCCTTTTAGACGAGGCGACTAGCGCCCTGGATCGCCCCAATGAAGAACAGCTCTATAGCCACTTAGCCGCCGCAAAAACGGCTTATGTCAGCGTGGGTCATCGAGAATCTTTAGAAAATCACCATCAATCACTTTTGCGATTAGCCGAAGACCATACATGGCAGATAACCCAGACCTTGCAGCCATCTCGATAAGCCTATCAATTCTCTTTTGAAATTGAGCTAGATCAGCTCGCTAGCTCAATTCACGGTGCCACAAAAATGTGGCCACTTCAGCAATACCGGTTCTGAGATGGCGGCGAAACGTGCTAAAGGGGAGATCTAGCGCTGCCGCTGCCTGTTCTTGAGTGGGGGCAGGCTCCAGGTAAGTCTGGTGCAGGGCGCGGTAATATTTGCTGTGCTTGGGAGTCGCTTTCAAAGTATCGGCAGCTTCACCGATCAGAGACTGTAGCGCCACGGCCCGGTCTATTAAGGTCGCTTCAGCAGCGGTGTTGTTTTCTATTAGACGCGATCGCACCAACGGATTTTCAGCTAGCACCTCAGTTTGCGTAAATGTCTGCAAAGCCGACCGCACCGCCGCCTCAAACTCAGGCTGACTGAGCACAACCACCGTTTCAGCTACCGGTTCGGGTTGCTCTACCGCCGTCATCATTTCTCGCTGGGCCAACAGCGATTGCCAGGCGGCTGGCGGCAGCACTCGCCAGTCGTGACCGTAGACGCCGTAGGTATGGTCACCTATGGTAAAGTCAGCGGCGGGCAGCCGAGTGAGATCGGCGTAGGCAAACATCTGTGCCCAGGCTTCTGGCTGCGCGCAGGAAAAGAAGGTGTAGGCCAGATTAGTTGTCTCGCGGTGATACTGGACAAAGGTGATAAATATCAGGCTTTGCGCGGGTGAAACGGCCTGGTAGGTCCCTTTCGCCATCCAAAAGCGAAACATCACAGCAGACTCGCCCGAACGCAGCGGCGCATGATCCTTCAGATAGTTCCAGGCTGAGTGAGTGGCGGGGTCTTGAGAAGTCGCTTCAACCGTGTCCTCACTTAACGTTACTTTGCTCACAAACCCCGCTGGCTGCTGCTCGGCATCTCGAAAAATCAGGACGCCTTCAGGCTGTTGCTTCATCCAGTAGGCTGCTAGCTTAGCGGCTGCCTTACCCTCAAAGCCTTCAACCATAGCGAGCAGGTCAGGCACATCGCTAGCTCGCAGCTCGGTCACCTTTAAGCTGCTGGTCTCTTGCCAGGTAAAGTTAGGTCGGATGGCCGAATTGTCGCGGTGCAGAAAAATATAGTCAAACAGCACCCGATGCTGTTCAGCGCCCTGGGTTTTGCTGAGGCGATCGCTGTAATAAGCCCGCGCCCTAGCGTGTAGCAGCTCATACCAGTCGGGTGCCCGCCAGCGCATGTCGGCCACCAGCACCTCTCTCACCACATCGTGAGGAAACAGCCCGGCAGCGTGCGATTCAATAAACGATAGCCCTCTGAGCCAGTCAAATAGGGAATGCACATCGGGCTGATCTAGCAGATGAGCCAGTAGCGATTCACTCAGCGCCTGCACACAGGCGCAAGCCTCCAGTGCCTGACGGTGCAGCGCACTCGGCACCTGTTCAACAAACTTTTCCAGCAGCAGCTTAACTAAGTCGGGCGCGGCGGCAGGCTGAAAGGAAATTGGCTGGTCAGTGATTTTGCCCTGCGCAAAAATGTCAGCGACCAGAGAAAGCGCCAGCGGATGGCCGTGGGTAAAAGCCAAAATCGCCTCGTGCTCGGCAGCGGGTACCTGACGCTGAGTCAAATAATTTTGGCTTTCTTCGGGCCGAAAGTTACGCAGGGCAAGTGTCTCGATCAGGGCTTGCCAACCCGCATCGATTTGCCAATCGGCAGCAGGCGGCTGACGACCGGCCAATACCACCAGCGTAAACGCCGGTAGCTCAGTTATAAAGCGCTGATGCAGCCAGAGGTCTAAAGCGTCGAGCTGCTCGTAGGTGTCAATAAACAGGACGTAGCGATTGGGCTTGGCCTGACTCGCAGCTGAAGCGATCGCCGCCAGCATATCGTCGCCAGCCTCCAGGCCCATTGCCACCCGCAAAGCGCTCAAAAAAGAATCAGGGTCAGCCTCCATCTGCCGCGCATCGACATAGGCATAGGGAACAGCGCGGGTCTGACAGGTGCGAATTAGCGCCTGCATTAGCGTGGATTTGCCGACCCCACCCGGCCCAAAAATATGCCACAGACAAAAGGGCAGCTCCGGACTCAGCAGCGCCCGCTGAAAGACCGCTAGCTCAGCAGTCCGCCCGATGAACTGTCGCTCTCTTTCAGCCTGCAATCGCGCCGCCAGATTTGCCGCCATATCTTATATCTTTACTGTGACTACTTTTCACTGTGACCATAGAATAGCGCCTTGAAAAGCGATAGCCAACGCCAGACTTGGGATGTACTTAGGCTAGACCATGTTGGGGAGGGAAGAAAACAGGAGTCAGGAGTCAGGAGTAGAGTAGCTTCTGTCTCCTGTTTTCTGTCTCCTGTCCCCGCCCCCCGAGCACCATTGCCATAGATTCGCCCGATAGTATCTTTGTTCCGGCAGTCCTTCTGGGTAAAATATGGAGCAGGATGACTCGGAGCAATATGCTGGGACAGACGCTTGCTGGACGCTATCAGCTAACGCGCATTTTGGGAGCAGGCGGATTTGGCCAGACCTATCTGGCAACAGACACACAGCAGAGTCATCAGCCTCAGTGCGTGGTTAAGCAGCTCAAGCCCGCCAGTCAGGATGCTAAATTTTTGGCGATCGCCCGCCGCCTGTTTGAGACCGAGGTAAAAACCCTAAAGCGGCTAGGCTCTCACGCTCACATCCCTAGATTGCTGGGCTCTTTTGAAGAAGACAACGAGTTTTATCTGGTTCAAGAATTTGTTGACGGCCAGTCTTTAGAAAGCGAAATTAAGCAGGTCGGCAAGTTCAGCGAGGCTGAGGCGATCGCGCTGCTAGAGAGCGTGCTGCCAGTGCTGGGCTTCATTCACAATCATCAGGTGGTGCACCGCGACCTGAAGCCGGATAATCTGATTCGCCGGCAGGACGACGGCGAGATTGTGCTGATTGATTTTGGGGCAGTTAAGGAGATTCGTACCCGGCTGATTACCGGTGAACCCACAGCGCTGACGATTGGCATTGGCACTCAGGGCTATACGCCCAGTGAGCAGCTGGCGGGCAAGCCGCGCTATTGCAGCGATATCTATGCGCTGGGGATGACGGCGATTCAGGCGATCACCGGGCGGTTGCCCTGCGACCTACCCGAAGATGGCAGCTTAAACCCCGCCTGGCAGGGCTGCGCTCAGGTCAGCCCAGGGCTGGCTATTTTGCTGAGTAAAATGACCCGTCACTACGTGTGTCATCGCTACCAAAGTGTAGAAGAAGTGCTGCGCGACCTCGCCCGCCTCGACCAGCTGCCGGACGAAGCCGCTAGCCCCGAGGTTTACCCAGAAACGTCTCTACCTCATCGACTATCAGGCACCAGCAGCACCTCCTCTAGTTTGCGATGGCGCATGGGTAAAAGGGCCAAATGCTGGACAGTGGCGATCGCAACTATCACCACCAGCACCTTTATATTGAGCTTACGGCAGATTGGCGCTTTTGTCCCCGCTGAGCTGTCGTTTTACGATGCGCTAGTGAGCAGCCGCGCCGATCCGGGGCCAGACGCCCGGCTGCTGATTGTGGAAGTGACTGAGGCAGACTTGCGATCGCTCTCACTGGCAACGCCCTCTGATCAGTCAGTGGCGACGGTGATTGACAATCTTCAGCAGCACCAGCCCGCCAGCATTGGTCTCGACCTACCGCGCGACCTGCCGCAAGCGCCGGGGACTGAGGCGCTGCATCAGAGTCTGCAAGTGCCCAATGTAGTCGCTGTGACCCAGCTAGGCGACGCTGATAACGCTGTACCGCCGCCAGCAGGCATAGCCTCTGAGCAAACTAGCTTCAACAATATTGTGGTCGATACAGATTTTCGCGTGCGGCGAGCCCCCATGCTCGACTTTTTATCGGTTGAACAGCCCATTTTTTCGCTAGGGCTAGAACTCTCTATGCGCTATCTGGAAAAGTATCATGCGATTGTGCCAGCTGACGGCGATATTTTGCAGCTTGGCGATGTGCGTTTTGAGATGATCTCGCCTAGCTTTGGCGGCTATCAAGAGGCCGATGCTTCTAGCTATCAGATGTTTGTACAGTATCGCTCAGCTCAAAATGTGGCCCCCCGGCTAAGATTTATTGATGTTTTGAACAACAATTTTGATCCAGACTTGGTGAAAGACAAGATTGTCCTCATTGGTTCAGCTGCTGGCAGCAGTCGCGATCTGTTTTTGACGCCTTTTAATACGGGGGGCGATCGCCACCAAATGCCAGGCGTGATGATTCATGCTCAAGTCGTCAGCCAAATTCTCTCGGCGGTGCTAGAAGGCGAGCCGCTCCCTTGGGCCTGGCCAGACTGGGCAGAAATTGCCTGGATTGTGACGCTGACCGGTATTGGCAGTACGCTAATGGTACTCACCCAGCGCGGACCAGTGCTGATCTGCTTCGGTGTGAGCGGTCTGAGCGTTGTCTTTTTGGTCAGCGTACTTTGCTTTCAAGCTGGCGGCTGGGTGCCGGTTGTTGCCCC
>JBBSNR010000127.1:0-7970 GCA_038260635.1 Phormidesmidales cyanobacterium | reverse complement strand
TACCAGCTACATTTGCAGCGGCCAGGGAATCCCAGTACTTTTGCTGCACGGGTTTGACAGTTCCCTGTTTGAATTTCGGCGATTGGTGCCGCTGCTGGCAGAGCACGCTCAGGTATACGCGATGGATTTGCTGGGGTTTGGGTTTGGCGATCGCCTCGCCGCTCAGCCAATCGACCCAGCTGCGATTAAGCAGCATTTACTTGCATTTTGCCAGCAGGTTATCGGTCAGCCGGTCGTGTTAGTCGGCGCTTCTATGGGCGGCGGCGTAGCCATAGATTTTGCGGTGAGTCATCCCGAAGCGGTCAGGCAGCTAGTGCTGATTGACGCAGTTGGCTTTGCAGCTGGGCCAGCTATTGGCAAAGTGATGTTTCCGCCCTTAGACCGATGGGCGACCAACTTTTTGCGCAATCCGTCCGTGCGCCGCAAAATCAGCGAAAAGGCCTACTACGACCGCACCTTTGTCACCCCTGATGCAGAGCTATGCGCCTCGCTACATCTACTCATGCCCCGCTGGCAGGAGGCGCTAATCGCCTTTACCAAAAGCGGTGGCTACAACTTTTTATCTAAGCTGATTTCGCAAATCGAGGTGCCGACGCGGGTGCTGTGGGGGCGGCAAGATCAGATTTTGGGCGTGAAAGACGCCGTGCGGTTCGAGCAGACTATTCCTCAATGCCAGCTCGTATGGATTGAAAACTGCGGCCACGTCCCCCATCTAGAAAAAGCTCAAGAAACAGCTGCCCACATTGTCAATTTCCTTTAGCTAGGATGGGAGCCTGAAACCACAAAAGAATGCCATGCGCTATTGGAAAGGATTGATTGGGTTGAGTCTGTTATTAGGCGGCTGTCAGGGCATCGCCTCACAAGCCGAACAAGGCCAGATGACACAGAGTCAAACTCAGCAGACCCCAGTCGAAACCAGTAGCCCAGGTGAGACAGCTGCTGCCCCGCCTGCAAGCACTCAGATTCCCACCCAATCTCTCAATCCTGAGCCGATCAAAATCTCTCTAGACGATTTACCCGCTCCCTACGCCTCAGACAGCGCCAGTCAGCCGCCCAACGTCGTCGCGCCACCTGCCGATGCCAGCTTAAACGTGCCAGATGGGTTCACCGTTAATCTGTTTGCTGAAGGACTAGACAACCCTCGCTGGCTATCGCTAACGCCCGATGGCGATGTGCTAGTGACAGAGACGCGGCAAAACCGCATTCAGCGCCTGGTAGATGCCGATGGCGACGGCGTAGCAGAGACAAAAGAGACCTTCGCCACCGCTCGTAATGGCCTGAATATTCCCTTTGGCATGGCGTTTGCTGAAGGATCTTTTTTCTTGGGCAATACCGATGAAGTCGTCCGATTTCCCTGGGCAACGGGGCAGACGGCGCTAGAGGGTCAGGGCGATCGCATTGCCACCCTCCCCGGCGGCGGCTACAACCAGCACTGGACACGAAACGTCGTGGTTTCGCCTGAAGGCAATCAGCTATATGTCTCCATCGGCTCACAGTCTAACGCCAACGAAGAACCGGCCCCCCGGGCCTCTGTGCAAACCATGGATCTAGACGGCAGCAATGCCCGCACTTTTGCCAGTGGCCTCCGCAATCCCGTTGGCCTAGACTTCAACCCCGTCACCGGCGATCTCTATGCCACCGTCAATGAGCGCGATGGGCTAGGCGATGACCTGGTGCCCGACTACTTCACTCGCATTCAGTCAGGCGAATTCTTTGGCTGGCCCTATGCCTACCTGTCGCCCAAAAACTTAGATCCGCGTCAGGTGGTCAACGGTGTGAGCAAGGCTCCCGATTTGGTGAGAGAGATGCGATCGCCCGACGTCCTCTTCCAAGCCCACTCAGCCGCCCTGGGCCTCCAGTTCTACGACGGCAACACTTTCCCAGAGCGCTACCAAAACGGAGCTTTCGTCGCTTTTCGCGGCTCGTGGAATCGCAGCGCTGGCACTGGCTACAAAGTTGTTTTCATTCCTTTTGAAAACGGCAGACCAACCGGCAGCTATGAAGACTTCTTAACCGGCTTCTTAACCGACCCGAGCGTCCCCACCACCTGGGCGAGACCCGTGGGACTCCTCGCTATGCCCGACGGCTCACTGCTAATCACCGACGAAGCCAACAACAGAATCTACCGGGTTCAATACACCGGCTCTTAAAAAGCTACTCATAGTGTTGGTCACTTTGCCGACAGCGCTTGGTTCAAAGATCGGCTTTGCACCAATTTTTAGACCCCGGTAAATGTCTTCATCGGTATCGTATGTCGTTAAAATGATGATGCGAGCATTGAAGAATTCCTGGCGAATAGTGGCAATCACATCGACGCCGTTCATGTCGCCCAGCCGCAAATCCATTAGTGTTACGTCGGGACTGTGCTGGCGAAACTGCGCGATCGCCTCAGTCCCACTGCTCGCTTCAGCCGCTGTCTCCATTCCTAGCTCATACTTGATCATCAACACTAGTTTTTGCAATTGTCTTAGCCTGGACAAACGTTCGACGGCGACGCAAGCGGCTGTTGCCGGATGATGACCGTATTCTCTACCCATTTACGAAAGAGCCCTAACTTCGGCTTTGACGTTAAAAAAGCACTCTCCTACTTTCCTGGGGTCAAAGATCTGACATCTTTGATCCAACGTCTTTGCCCCAATATCTTCGTCCTACTGGGTATACCAGTCTCCCTTCCACTGATTCATCAGGTCAATTTCTACCTGTTGGGTTCTAAGAATATCGTTAGACACCTGTTGTATTTCAGGGCGATCGCTGTTCTCCAGCGCCTGCTCTGCCATCGCCAAAGCGCCGTCATGGTGAGGGATCATGCCATCGATAAAGCGCAGGTCAAACTCGTCATCTGCTTTGCCCAGGTCGCCATCCATTCGCATACTCGACTGCATCTCGGTAGACATCTCCATCGTGTGTCCCATTTGATCGTCATACATAATCGGCTCAGCGCTAGCTTTTGGATACCATGTCTGCCGCCAGGTCTGCATTCGGTCGATTTCGCCTTTTTGGTCTCTGATAATATTTTGGGCTAGCTCTTTGACTTCGGCGCGCTGAGAATTTTGCAGGGCAGATTCGGCCATGGCGATCGCCCCCTGGTGGTGCAAGATCATGCCATCAATAAAGCGCAGATCAAACTCGTCATCCTTGGGGCCAAGATCCATCGTCATCGCATGGTCTTCCATAGACATGTCGTCGCTTACAGGCATAGACTGCTCAGGTGCTTGAGAAACCGGATCAGAAGGGCTGCATCCCGCTACAAATGCAGAGGCAGAGGCTAAAAGCCCTAATGATAAAACCAAACATACGCTTTGCTTCAGGCGCATACGAGACCAAATCCCTATTAAATAACAGCTATAAAAATTATAGAATCAGAAAAGTGAAATGCGGATGAAATGGGACAAACGCCCGATCAATCTGCTTCCAGACTAACCTGAACTTTATAAGGTTGTTTTTCAACAAGCCCTTAAGCTCCCTGACTTCAAAGATTGGCTTTAAAGATTGGCAATGCCTCGCCTGAGCGCCAGAATCACCGCTTGAGTGCGATCGCTCACCCCCAGCTTACTCAAAATATTGGTGACGTGATATTTGACGGTGTTTTCTGCAATGTGGAGACTTTCTGCAATGCTCTGATTGCTGTTGCCCTGCGCCATAAGCTGCAATACATCGCGCTCGCGTTCGCTGAGCTGAGGACGGCTCAGGCGTTCGGCTAGCTTTTCGCCGACTTCAGGCGGAATATACTGTCGTCCGGTATGGACAATGCGAATGGCTTTGAGCAACTCGTCTAGAGGTGCATCTTTGAGAATGTAGCCTTTTGCGCCAATTTTCAGGCCCCGATAAATGTCTTCATCTGTATCGTAGGTGGTTAAAATGATGATGCGAGCGTCGGAGAATTCCTGACGGATAGTGGCAATCACATCGACGCCGTTCATGTCGCCCAACCGCAAATCCATTAGCGTTACGTCGGGACTGTGCTGGCGAAACTGCGCGATCGCCTCAGTCCCACTGCTCGCTTCAGCCGCCGTCTCCATCCCTGGCTCATACTTGATCATCAACGCTAAGCCATTGCGAACAACCGGGTGATCGTCGACAATCAAAATCCGAATGGGTAGAGATGTCGTCATGGCGATTCAACCGGTACTTGAATACAAACTTCGGTGCCCTGCCCCAGCTCGCTTTGTAGGGTGAAATGTCCGCCAATTCGATCAGCGCGTTCAGACAGGCTGATCAAGCCAAAGCCACCATTATCAGAAGGCAATAGAAATCCACAGCCATCATCTCGAACCCGCAGCTTGACCCACTGAGCTGCATAGATCAGCTCGATTTGGAGATGACTGGCACCGGCATGTTTAAGGGTGTTGGTGATTGCTTCTTGACCCATTCGCAACAGATTTTTACCAATAAGAGGAGAGAGCGGACGGGGCCGACCAACAATCTCCATTTGGAATTGAACCGGGGTTGATTGAGTCATTTGCTCAGCGTATTGAGAGAGTTTCATGTCTAAGTTGGCAAATTCTTCAGCCGTAGGGTGCAGCGCCCATACCGATCCTCGCGCTTGAGAGAGGGCTGCATTGGCAAGTTCCATCACCCGGTCAATAATTCGCATGACTTCGCTGGGATCGTCCTCAGCAATACGCTTGGCCACGCCTAGCTGAATAGAAATGGCGGTAAAGGCTTGCGCTAACGTATCGTGAATCTCGCTAGCGAGGTGGTTGCGCTCCTGAAGCAGCGCCGTTTGCTTGGCTTCGTCAGCCAGAGAGGTCAGCCTGATGAGCATCGCCATTTGATGCGCCAACGTGAGGATCATTTCTTCATCAGTCGGCGATAGCGCCGTCCGCTGTGAAAAGGCCATCAGCAGGAGTCCTAGCGGCTGATCGCCAATCATCAACACACAGCAGCTAGTAGATTTGTAGCTATTTGTCTGAAACCACAGCGCGACACCCGGCCATAGTCTACCTTCAAAGTCTTCTTGCTGAAGGGTTACGAGCCTGGGATGCTGACAGAGATCGGTAAAAACCGGAAAAATATCAATTGGAATGGGCGAGTCAAAGATAGCAGGTTCATCCTCACTGGTCGTCCAGAAGACCTGGTTGTCACGGCTGCGAACGCTTAGCGTAAGGGTATCTTCAGCCGCACTATAGAGAAAGATATGGCCGGTTGCAGCGGCGGCATGTCGGACAATTTCCAGCAGTAGGCGTCCCAGCACATCGCTTAGTTTGAGCGTGCTCGACAGGTATCTTAAGCTGTTGCGTAAAAACTGGTTGATCCGGCCTAGCTCTTGGGCTTTGGCTTTGGCGATGGTCTCTTTTTCTTGCGCAATAGCGGCTTGACCGGCTGCTTCGGCAAGTCGGGTTAGCTCTAGGGCCAGGACGGCCTGGTTGGCGAGGGCATGGGCTAGCTCTGTTTCCTCAGGGCTGAAGTAGCGGCGATCGCGAAATCGCAGCACCAAAATCCCTCGCAGCTCGCTATCTAAAAACATCGGAATCTTTAGCGCCGACTTAATCCCTCTTTGTGGAAAGTAGTCCCTGAACTGTTCGTAAACAATTCGTGTCTGAAAGTCTTCTTCATAATCTGCGACAATCTCTCTTTTTCGCAGGCAATCTAATACCTCCTGATTGCGGATTGCTTTAGCGACTTCTGCTTGAGCGCCGGGATGAGCGATCTCTGAGCGCAGCTTAATGACGGAGTCTTCTAGGGAAATAAACAGGCGGAAAACACCTTCTTCAAATCGCCAGAGTCCCACTTCAACGGCTGCAAATCTCTCTACGCAGACGTTTAGAATATGCGCTAAAAACCTTTCTAGCTCTGGTTCTTCTGCTAGCTTTTGCAGAGAAGCCTGCAAGACTTCGTTAGCCTGGGCGAGTTCGGCTATGCGCGAGCGAGCACCTTGCGCCTGCTCGTAGAGATGCGCCTGCTGTTTTCTAAGGTCTAAAATTTCCGTCTGTAGAGTTGCAGCGCTATTTGAAGGGGATTTTTGGGCGAGCGATCGCAGCGCCGCATTTTCCGACTCCAGGGCCGCGAGCCGTTCCTGAAGCTGAGCGATAGAGTCATCTGGCGAGGAGAGAGAATTCGACACAATCTACATCTATTCTTGCGAGGACTGAACGATCTCTAAAAGTATAGGCTGAAAGGATAAAGAGGTGATACAGCCGCTACATTTTAGATCAGCATTTGCTGAGTGAACAGCCCTCAGCCCGCCAAATTCAAGCAATGCCGACAAAAAACTACTCAAAAGTTGGGGCGCTCACCCAGACTTTTGGATAGGTCAGATTAAACAATTTGGAGGAATGAAGACAGCTCCGTCAAAGGGTGACAATCAGCGGCTATCTCAGTATTCTTTCGTATATTGAATCTGCAAGGGGGCGATCGCCTGAACCTCAAGACATTCTTAACTTGATTTGAATCAAGGACAAAAAAACTTATTTATCATAATCTTTCTGCAACGACTTTGCAGAAGCTTAGTATGACAGAATGGCAAGACACCTCAAGAGTTGAGCAATGGCAGTTTGCCTTAGATGCGCTGACAACACTGAGCTATCACTCTCATGACATCAGCAGCTATTTACAAGAAGTGATTGGTGGCGTCAGTCGGCTGCTCGACTCGGATTGGTCAATTGTGACCATTTGTGAGGGTGCAAAAGGACAGGTCGTTGCCAGCAGCTTAGATTTAAAGGATACGGAAACTGAATTTTCAGCTCACGCTAGTGTTTCCGAAGTGGTTATTCAGAGTGGACAACCTTTTTGGATTGAAGATGTCAAGTATCGTCCAGAAGAAGCCCACCGAATGGCAGGCTATGTTTGCTACCTGGGCGTTCCTGTGCAAACACTGTCAGGAGAAGTGATTGGCACCATTTGTTCATTTAGTGCTCGGCCTCGCGCTTACGATTCAGAGACGATTGCGACTGTCACCCTTTTTGCAGGCCGAGCAGCCATGGCAATCGACAACTATCGCCTTTATCAGCGGCAGCAGCAGTTTAACGACCTGTTGGAAAGGGAAGTCAATAAACGCACAACTGAGTTACGCCTAGCTCAGGTCACACTCATTGAACATGAGCGACTAGCGGCGATTGGAGAATTAGCCAGTATGATTGTCCACGAAATTCGCAATCCTCTGACCACTGTTCAAATGGGCCTGGATTATTTCGCAAAACTTGACTTGCCAGAGCCTGCCAAAGCTCGGCTCGCTTTAGCGAGAGAAGAAGCCAAGCGACTGACCAAGCTTCTACAGGAGATTTCATCCTATTCAAAGCCGCAGGTTTTACGGCTCGTCGAAATCGATGTAGATGATTTTATCCAGACTTTGTTAGCGTCGCTGCGGACAATGCCTGAAGCCCAAAATCGTTTTATCGAGTATGTTCCATCTTCACTGCCTGCTGCGATTTTGGGTGATTCAGATAAGTTAAAGCAAGTCTTTATCAATCTTATTCGCAATGCCTGTGAAGCAGTCGAACCAGGAGAGACTATCTACTGGACAGCCTGTGACGGCCCGGTGCAACAAGTTACTATCTCCGTTCGCAATGGTGGCTTGCCTATTCCCATAGAGGTTCTTCCTCAGCTAACGCAGCCTTTTTACTCCACCAAGTCAGAAGGAACCGGACTAGGCTTAGCCATTGTCAAGAGAATTGTCGAGGCTCATAATGGCAAGCTGTTCATTGAGTCTTCTGAGAGCGATGGCACTCTCTTCAGCGTTCAACTGCCGCTTAAGCCGGAATAGAGCGTCAGCGCATCCAGCGTCGCTTAGATGCTTCTAGGCGCTGCTTAAAGTTTAGGAGTGCATGTTCAACGAGTGTTTTAATCAGTATTTTGTTTCGATTGATATTTGAGGAGTAAGTCAGCGTGAAATTTAAACTTGATTGCTACAGCACCAGTATATTTTCGGGCAGCTTTGCTTTGATGGCAGCAGCTTTACTGGGGTTATCACCTTCGGCTTTAGCTCAAGCATCATCGACAGATAATGACGTTGCGCCCGCGCCTGCTTCAAT
>JBBSNR010000126.1:0-8099 GCA_038260635.1 Phormidesmidales cyanobacterium | reverse complement strand
TTACCTTCTGCCTTAGCCGGTTTGACAATCGTCTCGCGGTAGGCAACCTGTGGAGCGCCAATATTGGCCTCTACCTTGAACTCTCGCAGCATACGATTGACCAAGATATCGAGGTGAAGCTCTCCCATCCCCGCAATGACGGTTTGATTGGTCTCTGGGTCAATGCTGACTCTGAAAGTGGGGTCTTCTTCAGAGAGAGACTGCAGCGCCTTTGAGAGCTTCTCCATATCCTGCTTGGTTCTGGGCTCTACAGCGACCGAAATCACCGGCTCTGGAATATAGAGCGATTCCAGCACAATCGGATCGTCCGCGTCGCAGATCGTGTCTCCTGTGAAGGTCTCTTTCAGCCCTAAGGCCGCGCCTAAGTCGCCAGCTCGCATCTCGTCAACTTCGATCCGCTCATCGGCTTTGAGAATAATCAGCCGCGAGATTCTCTCTTTCTTATCCTTCGTAGAGTTATAGACGTAGCTGCCCTTTCTGAGCACCCCTGAATAAACTCGAATGAACGTTAGCCGGCCATAGGGATCAGCCATAATCTTGAAGGCCAGAGCCGCTGCCGGAGCCTCATCACTCGCTAGCCGAGTTCCGGTCTCGCCGTTGGGCAGCAAGCCCTGAATAGCCGGAACTTCAGGCGGAGAGGGCAGATAGTCAACCACCGCATCTAACAGTAGCTGTACGCCCTTATTCTTAAAAGCTGACCCGCACAGCATCGGTACCATTTTGTCTTGAATAGTGGCCTTGCGAATACCGGTCATCAGCGTCTCAGGCGAAATCTCTTCGCCCTCAAGGTAACGCTCCATCAAAGCATCGTCGGCTTCAGCGATCGCTTCCACCAAAATGGTTCGATATTCCTGAGCCTTAGCCTCCACTTCTGCCGGGATGTCGGTCACCTGAATATCAGTGCCCAAATCATTGGTGTAGAGGTGGGCTTTCATAGCTATCAGGTCAACCACGCCCCGAAACCCATCTTCAGCGCCAATCGGAATCTGTAAAGGCACAGCCTTGGCCCGCAGCCGGTCTCTGACCTGCTCGTAAACTTTGAAAAAATTTGCCCCAGTCCTGTCCATCTTATTGACAAAGGCAATGCGCGGCACCTTGTATCGGTCAGCCTGCCGCCAAACCGTCTCGGACTGAGGCTGCACGCCACCAACGGAGCAAAACACGGCAACCACACCGTCTAAAACGCGCATGGAGCGCTCCACTTCGATCGTAAAGTCGACGTGCCCCGGCGTATCAATGATGTTGATCTGATGGTCGCGCCAAGTCGTAGAGATAGCCGCAGCCGTGATCGTGATCCCCCGCTCCTTTTCCTGCTCCATCCAGTCGGTAACCGCATTACCGTCATGAACTTCGCCGATTTTATGGACGACTCCTGAGTAAAAGAGGATTCGCTCTGTCGTGGTGGTCTTGCCCGCGTCGATATGAGCGGCAATTCCGATGTTTCTAACTTTTCCCAATGGAGTGGTACGTACCAAAATCACCTCTTCGCAGATAGTCGCAGAGTATAGAATTACCTGCTACCAAACTATTATAAAAATTCCTGAGAGAAATTACTCGGGAGTTTGCTAGCGTGCTCGACCTGCAACGCAGCCTAATAAAGCGTCTAAAAAATCAGCTGGGGGAGCGTGCAGCGGTTAGTGCTGAGCTCCGACAGGCTTAATAACGGTAGTGAGCAAATGCCTTATTCGCCTCAGCCATACGATGGGTTTCTTCCCGTTTGCGAACCGCACCGCCAGTCTCATTAGCCGCGTCAATGAGTTCGTTAGCGAGTTTCATCGTCATTGTGCGCCCCCCGCGAGAACGGGAGAACTGAGTCAACCAGCGCAAAGAAAGGGCTGTGCCTCGCTCTGATCGAACTTCCATAGGTACCTGGTAGGTTGCGCCCCCTACCCGGCGAGCTTTTACTTCGACCAGCGGAGTTGTGTTGCGAACGGCTTGCTCAAATACCTCTAGCGGGTCGCTGCCCGTGCGTTCTTCAATCACCTTGAAGGCACCGTAGATAATCTTATTGGCTAGAGACTTTTTACCGCTGAGCATAATGCGACGAGACATCATGCTGACTAGACGGCTGTTATATACAGAGTCTGCGGGGACAGTGCGCTTTTGAGCGGCAGAACGACGAGACATGAGGCTTTAACCCTTGTAAGTAATGTGGAGTAGCGGCAGTGTAAAAAAAGTATTGGCAGCGTTAGGTGTAGACGGTGAGAGGTTTTGATGCGCTTTTGAGCGCCGCTCTAGAACGCTGATGTCGAGGAGTATCAGCATTACTCGCATCTGGTTAATCATCGCGTGGTCTACAGAGCCTTTTTATGAGGCGGCTTTAGGACGCTTAGCGCCATATTTCGAGCGACTCTGGCGGCGATCTTTAACGCCAGCTGTGTCTAAAGTGCCGCGAATAATGTGGTAGCGGACGCCTGGGAGATCCTTAACCCGACCGCCGCGAATCATCACGACCGAATGCTCCTGTAGGTTGTGTCCGATGCCAGGGATGTAGGCCGTCACCTCAAATCCCGAAGTCAAACGAACCCTGGCCACCTTTCTCAAAGCCGAGTTAGGTTTTTTGGGAGTGGTGGTATACACGCGAGTGCAGACGCCTCTACGCTGAGGACAGCTCTTAAGGGCTGGAGACTTGGTTTTTTTGGTTAGCTTTGTGCGCTCGGTGCGGATGAGCTGTTGAATCGTAGGCATATAGGGCGGGGGTAAGTTACTCCGCAAAATAAATTGTCATGAGATCCGATAGTATCAATTATATTTTTACCTTGTCAATCTAGCTGGGCCAATATTTGAGAACTATCTCATAAAACGCCTGGCAAACTCCCCGTAGACCCTATAGAAAAGGCGTATCCGCACCGACAGCTTTCAGTCGCTAATGGGTTGTCAAATCGGAAGGCACCCCCCATCAGGTCTTCTGAAAAGTCGATTTTAAGATCGCGGATATAGTCGAGGCGATCGCGCTTTACCACCAGCCGAATATCTTCAAAGTCGTAGGCATCGTCGTCATCATCAGCGGCATGGTCAAGCCCTAGTGTATAGGACCACTGGGCGCAGCTGCTCGGCTGTAGCGCCAGCCGACAAAGCGCATTGGGCTGCTGCTGCCGCTGGCGCAGTCGATTGATTTCTCGGCAGGCGGCGGCAGTGAGCTGAATCATGACAGTTGGCGGTAATTAGCAGTTGGGTAGGGTAGGGCTATTGCAACAGCCACTCGGTTCGCTAAAGCCATTGTACGGTTTTAAAGCTTAAGGAAAATAAGACTTCAGAAAAAAGGGGACGCTGTTTAGCATCCCCAAATAGATTTTAGCCAGCTGGCTCTGTGTCTCTCGATCACTGAAAACTCAATAGTCTTTAGCTAAGCACCAGTCTTTAGCCGAGCAGATGACATCTACTTGGCATCGCGGGCGTAGTCATCCTGATAGCGAGTGATGTCATCTTCACCCAGATATTCGCCGTTTTGTACTTCGATTAGTACGAGGGGGATCACACCTGAATTTTCCAGGCGGTGAGTGGTGCAGGCAGGCACGTAGGTAGATTGGTTGGTGCAAAGCATCGTCTCTTTTTCGCCACAGGTCACCTTTGCCGTTCCAGAAACCACAATCCAGTGCTCACTGCGATGGTGATGCATTTGCAGGCTGAGGCGGTGGCCGGGTTTAACTTCGATGCGCTTAATTTTGTAGCCGATGCCCTCTTCTAATACGGTGAATGAACCCCAGGGTCTGAGTTCAGTTGCAGCGACGCCTTCGAAACCTTTGACATCTGCGGGCTTAGCGGGCTTGGTGCGTTCTTGAGTTTGAACCATGGTAGTCATGATCTCCTTAGTTATGAGAAGTGGGGGATAGGGCTGCTTAATCTAAAATCTTCAATGCTGGTTGATTCTAACAGTGGCCTTCCCTGGTCTGTAAAGGGGCGCAGGCGACGGAATGACATTCTCCATCGAGTCTTCATGCGTATGAGCCCAGATTAAAGCCGGGATGAACCGTCGCCTCAGCGAGAAGCATTGCCAACAGATTTGACGGTCTATTTTCTATGGCCAGTTAACGACCCAGAATAAACAGCCCGATACCGTTGTTGACCCTAGCCGCCGTGCGGGGCGAGCGGTTGAGTAACTGACCGCCCAAATACAGGCTAGAAGAGCTGCCACCGTCTAGATTGAGCGCATCGACCGCGCCCAGCTGCTGCATGATTTGGGCGGCTTCGGCTAGGGTCGGCCCCCGCCCCCCAACCCGGTCGTGCATAGTGGCGATAATCCAGGTGCCGTCTGCGGTTTTACCCACAGCGGTACGGGGCGCAGCACCCTGAATAAAGTTGGTGCTGAAGCCTTCTAGCTGAGCATTGAGAACGATGTTGCGATCGCGAATCAGCAAAGGCCCACCGCCTACCACGTTGGGATATTGGTCAAATGCCGAGGGCTGACTCTGGCTCGCCAGGGCCAATCGCGCGCCCTGTACAAAGTTGCCAGCGGCAGAATTATTGCTGCGCAGCGTCAGCAGATAGCCATCGGTGGGAATCGGGACGCTGCCCGTGCCAGCCTTGCCGAGGGTTTGCTGAGCGGCGACGGTATCGTTACGAACGGTTACAACAATCTCATTGTCTACAATCGGCGTGTAGGTTGCTCCCCAACCAGACGTGTAGCGACCGAGACCGGCTCGAACATAGCCACTATTGACGGTTAGCACTGGAAAAGCCTGACCGGACTCTGTGGTGACGACTTCTGAGAGGGCTAGCCGATCCATAATCAGATCGCCTTGATCATTCCAGGCCATCGCCCCGCGCCCTAAAATGGGGCCAGATATCCACCGACCGCCGCTGCGAACTGCCCCTAGCGGCAGCCGGTTGTCACGGTTAAAAAAGCCAGCATTGACAGCGCCCGCTACGCCCTGTCGCTGGGCCATCGTCACTACTGGCTCAGTGCCAGTGGCGCTACCGGGGATAGCGCTGATCGGGCGGAGGGACAGGGTGGCTGGGTCAGGCCGCGCCACAAACATATATACCGGGAAGCGACCCTGCCCCACGGTAATGTACTGCTGTCGCCAGCGCAGGCCGGGTGCCCAGGCCACATCTCTCTCGACCATGGCATCTTGGCGAATATCAATCACCACTCGGGACGGATTGCCCGTAGACCAAATCTGAGGGGTAGCACCGTCTTTTGCTTTGATTTTGACAACGGTGCGACCCCCCAGCGCTGCCACATCTAGCCGAGTGATCAAGTTGCCAGGTAAGGCTTTAAAAGCAGACACCATCTGGGGGGTGATCGCCCCGTCAATCGTGACGGTATAGCCGTCAGCCGACTCCAGTTGCCAGGTGGCGGGACCAGTAAGATCGACGACGACGCGATCGCCCCAAGTTTGCCGGCCCTGCCGCACCCCATTCACTCGGCTTTGGGGCAAGGTAAGATCTAGCGTGGTCCCAGCTGCCTGTCCGGTCCAACCGGCCCTGGCCATTAGATCGCCGATATCGATGTAGCGATCAGTCGCATCCCACCAGGCAGGCAAGTTCAGCGGCTCAGATTGGGTCGGGAACCAGCGGATTGGCTGCTGATTAGGATCGCTCGTGCTGAGCAGCTCAACGCCCAATGAGTTGACCAGGCTGTTGCTAGAGATGCCAATGCGGCCATTTTTTTGCTGCCAAAAGCCGGTGAGCGTCTGACCGTTGATGCGAATCCGGTTGCCCGTCAGCTCTGCTCTGCTGTCGTCGGCTTTGGCCACTGGCTGAAATGATTGAATGGGGTCTAGGCGAGCAAGCTGGGGAGCTGCGCCCAGTAGAGTTATTTCATCAGAGCGATCGCTCCGTAATCCTGCGACTGGCATTGAGCGCCCGCCCACCGAACTCACCACCGCCCAGCCGAGGCTAGTTAGCACACTCAGGGAGACAACCCGACCTAAAAGCAGCCGCCTGGATCGCTGAGCCAATGGCTGAGATGAGCGTCGACCAGGCGACCGACGCGACCGAACCGGTCCATGACGAAAAGATTTCATTGATTCTTTGAGTGAGATAGCTAAGTGGTGCTGCTGAGAAGCTTACTTAACCTGATCTTCGTGTTTTGCCAAATTGGACTGCGCTTTTGACCTGGTATACCCATCCTGTGGCGACAGGTATCCCTGATGCGAGCGCTGACCAGCGGTCGTTTAGGTAGCGCCTCTGTATTCTACGGACTTGGCTCAGGGGATACAGCCAAATTCTGCCAATGATTTTATTGTCAGTAGAGCGATCGCCAATCGGGGCAAATTTTGTTGGATTTCTAGGTGGATTTCGCCAATGCTGCTGCGCACTCTCTATCGTATTTAAGAGTGTGATCTCACCAATGGCAATGCTTTTGTTTGGGAGTCTTAACAATCGAGTAGAAATACTGAAGTCTCTTCATCGAAACATCACCTAGTCATGACAGCCTAATTGCCTGTCAGCTTCACTATCCCTTAATATTTCTATATAATTTTCATATTCCAGTAGGCAGCAGTCTTTTCAACAGGTGACCCGCGCGTGATTCTCAACCCGACGACTTTTCAAACAGACCTACTAGAGCCTTTAGGACCCAGTTGGCTAGTGGAAGAACGCGACGCCTGCGGAGTCGGGTTTATCGCCGATCAGCAAGGGCGGGCCAGTCATCGGCTGGTGACTGATACGCTCACAGCGCTCAACTGTATGGAACATCGGGGGGGCTGCTGCGCTGACCAGGACTCCGGCGACGGCGCAGGCATTATGACGGCCATTCCCTGGGAACTGCTGCAAACCTGGGCTGATGAATCGGGTGTCGGTGCGCTAGCGCCTGCCCAAACTGGGGTAGGGATGGTCTTCTTGCCACAGCAAGACGAAGCGGCGGCGGCGGTACGCCAGCAGTTTGAGCAGGCGGTGAGCGCGACTGGATTGACCTTTTTGGGCTGGCGCGAGGTGCCGATCGCACCGGAGACGTTGGGGGCAATGGCGAGAGAATTTCAGCCGCAGATTGCGCAGGCGCTGGTGACCTCGCCAGACCTTAAAGGCGATCAGCTGGAGCGATCGCTCTTTCTCGCCCGTCAGCGATTTAAGCAGGCTCTAGCGCGGCTGGTGGAAACTTCAGCCGACCCTCAGCCTTTAGCGGATGCCTACGTCTGCTCTTTTTCCGCTCGCACGATTGTCTATAAGGGCATGGTGCGCTCGGCGGTATTGGGCCAGTTCTATAAAGACCTGCAAAATCCGGCTTATGAAAGTGCTTTTGCAGTCTACCATCGGCGCTTTAGTACGAATACGCTACCGAAGTGGCCGCTGGCTCACCCCATGCGGCTGCTGGGTCACAACGGCGAAATTAATACCCTCATTGGCAATATCAACTGGATGAAGGCCCGAGAAGCCAACCTGTCGAGTTCGGTATGGGGAGACGAGCTAGAGCTGCTTAAGCCTATCGTCAATGCCGAAAATAGCGACTCGGCCAATTTAGACAATGTGATGGAGCTGCTGGTGAGATCGGGGCGATCGCCCGCCCACGCCCTGACCATGATGGTGCCAGAGGCGTATCACAACCAGCCTGAGCTAGCCAAATACCCTGAAATTGTTGACTACTACGAATACTACAGCAGCATTCAAGAGCCGTGGGACGGCCCTGCCCTAATTGTCTTTTGCGACGGCAAGCAAGTCGGCGCGACTCTCGACCGCAATGGTCTCCGGCCTGCCCGCTATGTGATCACAAAAGACGGCTACGTGGTGGTTTCTTCGGAAGCAGGCGTGGTCGATATCCCGATTGAAAATATCGTCGAGAAAGGCAGGCTCGGACCAGGCCAAATGCTGGCGGTTGATTTTGAAGAAGGCCACGAAATTTTAAAGAATTGGGATATTAAAAAGCGAATTGCGCAGGCCCAGCCCTACGGCCAATGGCTAGCTGAGCGCCGTCAGGAAATCTCCCCTCAGCTTTTTAGCGAAGAGACCCGCCTGGATACCCAGGCGCTGCTGACTCAGCAGACTGCCTTTGGCTACACTGCTGAAGATCTGGATATGATCATTCAGGACATGGCAGCCCAGGCCAAAGAGCCCACCTTTTGCATGGGCAACGATACGCCGCTGGCGGTGCTCTCAGACAAGCCTCACCTGCTCTATGACTACTTTAAGCAGCGCTTTGCTCAGGTCACGAATCCACC
>JBBSNR010000125.1:0-8106 GCA_038260635.1 Phormidesmidales cyanobacterium | reverse complement strand
GCCCCAGCCGCGCCGCCAATAACAATGTTCTGCGGCGAAGAACGCTTTAGCCAGTACGTATACACGCCTATGTACACAGCAATTCCAGCCATTGCCAGGCCCGCACTCAGCAGATTGGCAAATCCGGCCAGTAGCGCAAACGACATTGCCGCCATAACCAGGGCAAACACCAGCGCATCTCTAGGCTGCACCCGACCGGAAGGGATCGGTCGGTGGCGCGTGCGCTCCATGTCGTAGTCAATATCGCGGTCGTAAATGCAGTTAATAGTTTGCGCTGAAGCAGCGGCTAGCGTACCGCTCAGGAGCGTTACCAGCAGCAGCACCGGACCAACGCGCCCCTGGCCTGCCACCCACATCCCCGCTGCCGTTTCAATCAGCAGCAGTGGGATAATGCGCGGCTTAGTGAGCTGCCAGTAGCTGCGTACCACCTCGCCGAAGCTGTCGTGGTGGCGGGCGGCCCAGATGGAAGAGGTTTGCATGGTTAAGCTTTTCTCAAAGGTTATTAGAGGGAAGTTGTCAGAGAGGTTATCAAAAGAGCTGATCAAAGCAGGCACAGCCAGTGATCAAGCCGGGAATTGGAGCGGGTTGCTTTCCTTAAAGTCGCCTTCCTCAAAAAGGGCAGTAGCGACTGTGGCCTGTGAGGCGCGATCGCGCAAAGCCAATACCGTAAAACACACCAGACAGCCTAGCAGGGCCGCGCCAATCGTTTGGTGACACACCGTCAAGGGCTCTACCTGTAGCCGCAGCTTAAAGGTAGCGACTCCCAGCGCAATTTGCAGCAGCAGTAGCAGCCCCGCAGCATTGGCCAAGCCGCGCAGCCACCGGTCAAGGGCAGGCGTTCGCCATACGGCCACAACCAGCGCTAGTACCGTCAGCGTCGGCGGCACGACCCCAGCGATGTGAGTATTCATCACATTGCACAGGTCTGCCAGGCCAAAACACTGATGCGCGGCCCACCGAGAGCCTACCAGTCCACCAATGATGCTCTGAGCGTATACCAGCAGCGCCGCCGCCAGTCCAAGCCAGGGCAGTTTGCCAATGTTACCAGCGGGTTTGTAGGGCATCAGCGCCATGCCCATAATCAGCAGCGTGCTGAAAAATAGCAGCGCCGTGCCCAGGTGCGCAGTGACAATGTCGAACCTTAGTAGCTCAATCACCGTCAGACCCCCCAGCAGGCCCTGCACCACAATCAGAAACAGAGCGCCGACCGATGCCCAGGGTAGCCAGGCGGGAAGCGATCGCCGATACCAGCCGCTCAGCCCAACCAAACCAATCGCCATCAGCCCGATCAGCGAAGCATCCAATCGGTGAAACCACTCTAAAAACACCCGCAGATTCATCTGAGCGGTGGGCACGAGCTGACCGTAGCAAAGCGGCCAGTCAGGGCAGGCCAGGCCCGCATTCATGACGCGAGTGGCGCTGCCGACGGCCATTAGGGCGAGAGTGGCGATCGCCATTTTCCAAATCCACCGCCGAATCAGCGTTTGAGCCGACGACTCTTTTGCAGGCGAATGAGGGGCAGCCGAATGGGAAAAAATAGGTGGGCTCGAAAAGCTGGGATTTGCCATAGCGGTTAAAGCGGGGGTAGGGCGCAGCGACCTGTCGAAATAGAGAATTGACTGCCAAATTTTTAAGGGCTTTTTAAGGGTTGTGACCTGCCTCTGGTTAAATTTCCTCTCGATGAAAATATAACGCGAGCAGCCGGATATTCTCTTGTTGTAGACATTTTCTTTTGATAGTGACGGCTGCGTTTAATGTTGCTTAACAATTATCGCTTATGTAAATTAGCCCGGTCCTTTTGTTTTCTGTGTGGAGAGGAGCCCTTGACAGCCTCGAATTCAGAGCACTGAGTTCACAGAGCCATCACATGAAAGGCAGCTGGAGTAGTCCGCTATACAGCATCGGTAGGGCCATAAGCTTTTCTATGAAATATTTAGAGATATCTAGAGATTGAGGCGGTCAAGATGAGGTTCTAATTAACTTTAAGACTGTCTGACGATAGTTCGTAGCGCTCATCTACCGAATAGATTCTGGAGAAAACCTTAAGGGCACAGACGTTACTCGAAAAAGCGCTCATATCTCTCAAAAGAACGCTACCTTAGATAGGCGATGAGGCAGTAGAACCCTTGACCGTCTGTATAAATCGCTCATACGTTGAAAGCAACAGATCTATTCACGATCTGAAATGAATCCTGTGAACATTCCCAGCTCGATTGTGACTCTTTTAGTCGGTATATTCGTTACCTTGGCCAGCCTGTGGTACGGCCAAAACCACGGTCTGATGCCAGTGGCAGCTTCTAGTGAAGCTGAGCTAGTAGACGGGCTGTTCAATACGATGATGACCATTGGCTTTGGCCTGTTTTTGCTGGTTGAAGGGGCGCTGGTGGTGGCCGCTGTTCGCTTTCGTCGCCGGGAAGGGGACATGGGCGATGGCGAGCATTTAGAAGGCAATATTCCTTTAGAAATTTTATGGACAGCGATCCCGGCAGTCGTGGTGCTCGGCATCTCGATTTACAGCTTCGATATTTACAGCCGCATGGGTGGCCTGGAGCTGATGAATCACGACATGTCGCCCGCGAGCACGAAAGCCGTGCAGGTGGCCTATGCGCCTGATGCGGTCAACGCTTTAACCGGTGAGCCGCTGCTGAGCGAGGCCGGTTTGGGCGTGATGCCCGGCATGGAGAGTGAGCCGACGCTAGCAATAGAGGTCAAGGGATTGCAGTATGCCTTTATCTTTACCTACCCCAACGGCATCATCGACGGTGAGCTGCATGTGCCATCTCACATGCCGGTTACGCTAAATCTCAATGCTGAAGATGTGCTCCACGCCTTTTGGCTACCTGAGTTTCGCATCAAGCAAGACATGATCCCTGGGCAAGAGACCAAGCTCGTGTTTAACGCTATTCGCGAAGGGAGCTATCCGGTTGTGTGCGCGGAGCTATGCGGCCCCTACCACGGCGGAATGCGCACTCAGATCATCGTCCACTCTCCCGATGACTATGCCGATTGGGTAGACAGTCGGCTGACTGCGATGGCTGGCGGCGATACGACGATTGCCAATCTCCCTGCGCCGCCAGCAGAGCGCACCGATGCTGAGTATCTGGGCAACTTTGTAAAGCCGATGCAGCTGGCGGTGGCTCCTGAAAATCTGGCTTCCTTGCACAGCATCGCTACGCATAGCCAGCATTTGCATCACCCTGGCTAGACGATTTTTGCGCTGTCACTTGGAAACGAGTACGAGTGACGAGCACCCCATGTTTACCTGACTTTAGCCGTAACGACTGAAAGCGTTTATGACAGTAACTCCAGAGGCAAAAGCGATCGCCGCCCCCTTAGAGACTCCTATGCTCTTGGGCAACGAGCGCAAGTGGACTGACTATTTCACCTTTAGTACCGACCATAAGGTTATTGGCATTCAATACCTGGTGACGGCCTTTTTCTTTTATTTGGTTGGCGGGTCGCTGGCGACGGTGATGCGCACAGAGCTGGCAACGCCTGCCCCCGACATAGTCACGCCCGATGTGTATAACGGGCTGCTGACGCTGCATGGCACGGTAATGCTGTTTTTGTGGATTGTGCCAGCGGGTGCGGGGTTAGCTAATTACCTGATCCCTTTGATGATTGGGGCGCGGGATATGGCTTTCCCGAGACTGAATGCCATAGCATTTTGGCTGATTCCGCCTTCGGGCCTGTTGCTGATCAGCAGCTTTTTCTTCGAGCCGCCGCAGGCAGGGTGGACTTCTTACCCGCCGCTGAGCCTGACCACCGGCATGTTGGGTGAAGGCATCTGGATTATGAGCCTCCTGGTAGGCGGAACGGCCTCTATTTTGGGTGGGATCAACTTTTTGGTCACCATCTTAAAAATGCGCGTCCCCAGCATGACGCTGACTGATATGCCCCTGTTTTGCTGGGCGATGATCGCGACCTCTCTGCTGATTTTGATCAGTACGCCAGTGCTGGCGGGGGCGCTGATTTTGCTCTCGTTTGATCTGTTTGCCGGAACTGCCTTTTTTAACCCCACAGGCGGCGGCAACCCGGTGGTTTACCAGCATATGTTCTGGTTTTACTCGCACCCGGCGGTGTATATCTTTGTGCTGCCGCTGTTTGGGGCAATTAGTGAGGTGGTTTCGGTGCACGCGCGTAAGCCGATTTTTGGCTATCGGGCGATCGCCTACTCCTCCATAGTCATCAGCTTTCTGGGTCTGATTGTCTGGGCGCACCACATGTTTACCAGCGGCACCCCACCCTGGCTGCGCATGTTCTTTATGATCACCACCATGGTGATTGCGGTGCCAACCGGGATTAAGGTCTTTGGCTGGGTGGCTACGCTCTGGCGGGGCAAGATCGCCTTTACCAGCGCCATGCTGTTTGCCATGGGCTTTATCGCGCTCTTTTTAATCGGCGGCATCAGCGGCGTTATGCTCGCAGCAGTGCCCTTCGACATTCACGTTCACGATACTTACTTTGTGGTGGCTCACTTTCACTACGTGCTGTTTGGAGCTTCGGTCTTCGGCGTCTTTATGGCGGTGTACCATTGGTTCCCTAAAATGACCGGGCACATGATGAATGAGTTCTGGGGCAAGGTTCATTTTGTCCTGACTTTTGTGGGCATGAACCTCACCTTTATGCCCATGCACGAACTCGGCCTGATGGGCATGAACCGCCGGATTGCCCTGTACGATCCGCAGTTTACTGACCTGAACGTGCTGGCGACGATTGGCTCATACATCATGGCAGTCTCGACTATTCCCTTCCTCATCAATGCGGTGTGGAGCTGGCGCTATGGGCCAAAGGCCCCGGCGAACCCTTGGCGCGCCCTCACGCTTGAGTGGCAGACCCTCTCGCCACCGGCCATTGAGAACTTTGAAGAGCTGCCGGTCCTGAAAACGGGCCCCTACGACTACGGTCTGGGCTACATCGCTGAAGAAGATCCGCCGGAACTCTATGAGCACGGCGTGCCCGTACCGGCTACCTAAAAAACAGCTCACACTCTTTCGCTAGATCAGCGGCGGGGGGTGAGCTAATTTTTACTTTTTAGTTGAATATTCGACGATTGCAAACACAACTGATACTTACCTATGCAAGGTTCTTCTGTTAATACGGCTGAGGGCGTGATCAATCTCGCTCAGGAGGGCACAGTCAGCCACCACGAGGAGCATCCTGACCATCGCTTGTTTGGCGTACTGGTGTTCCTTTGCGCCGAGAGTATGCTGTTTATGGGCTTGTTTATTGCCTATGTCACCTTTCGGCTGGTAGCCACAGAGTGGCCGCCAGTGGGGACACCAGAGCTAGAAATCTTGCTGCCTGGGATTAACTCACTGATTTTAATCTCTAGCAGCTTTGTCATTCACAAGGCCGATACCGCCGTCAAGAACAACAATGTAAATGGCGTGAGAACCTGGTTTAGCGTCACCATTGTGATGGGTACGGTTTTCTTGCTAGGTCAGCTCTACGAATACAGCAATCTAGAGTTTGGACTCACCGATAATCTGTTTGCAAGCACTTTTTATGTGCTCACAGGTTTCCACGGCTTGCACGTGCTGGTGGGTTTACTCCTGATGCTGGCTGTTTTGCTGCGGGCTCGTGAGCCTGGACACTACTCCAGCGAAAGTCACTTTGGCATTGAAGCGGTAGAGCTGTACTGGCACTTTGTCGATGTGATCTGGATTATCTTGTTTATTTTGCTGTATTTGTGGTGATATCTGGGGTGAGCGGGCCCACGACTGAGTCAATCCAGTCCAGGTAATGCGAGATGCGGCTGTAGTATTCATAAACGCCGTAGTAGCCTTCGCCCAGTCTGGCTGAGTATTGACCGGCTCTAACCCCGGCGATCGCCCAGCCCTGATCTGTTTTTAGCGAGTTTGTTCTTAGCAAGGCGGGTGACCCGCTGTCTCCCGGTCCAGAGATCCCTTCTAAGTCTGTTGCATCGGGAGGCGCATCGAACTTGCAAATTAGCCACTGCTCGTCTACTTTCTCGATGCGGTTAGTGGCTATTCGCTTTTTTCCATCGACCTGATCTGGCCCAATCAGACCGGTGCCAAAATCTCCCTGGCCCACCAGGGTAACTGTTTTTTGCAGTTCGTCTGTCCGCCTGTAAAGCGGCAGGGGTGAGATGCCGGTAACGGGCTGCTGAAGCTGAATCAGCGCGATGTCGTTTTGCACATTGGAGATATTTTCGCAGTTGTGAAAGTCGGGATGGAGTACCAACTGCTCAATAGCGTAGGCAGTGTCTGCAAACTCAATCTTATGTTCTAAAGACAGTTCTATAGCGACGTGAGCTGCGCTCAAAATCCAGTCAGGTTGAATAAGCGTGCCCATGGCGTCGCAGCGCGTGTAAACGTCGGGGGCTAATTGAACGGCAGGAATCAGGCTGGGCCTGAGCAGCCGGTCGATGTCGTCGTAGACAATTAGCACTTCTTCTAGAGCGCTACAGACAGGCACGATGGCGGGAAACTGCGCTGAGCTAGCGAGATAGAGCGCAGGGTCAATGTCGTGGCGGATGATCATAAATTCTATCTATAGGAAGACGGCGAGACAAACGTTGCTCCCGTCTTAGAAAGGCGCGGTATGCTATTGAGAACATCTTTACAGATTTTGATGTCGCGATCGCCCATATCCCGAGCCTGCTTCTTTTATGAGTATTCAACAACTGCCCGGTACAGCCAATCAGTTAGGGGCGACCTGGGATGGGAAAGGAACGAACTTTGCCATCTTTTCTGAGAACGCGACCCAGGTAGAGCTGTGTCTGTTTAGCAAGCGTGGCAAGGAGACCCGCTATCCGCTCCGGGAGGTGTATAACTTCGTCTGGCACGGCTATTTTCCAGAGGTTGAGCCGGGGCAGCGCTATGGCTACCGGGTGCACGGGCCGTTTGATCCGGCTAACGGCCATCGGTTTAACCCAAATAAGCTATTGATTGACCCCTATGCCCTGGCGATCGCAGGCGACGTAGACCCTGGCTCTGAGACCTTTGGCTACGACTGGAACGACGGGGCGGAAGACCTGAGCTACAACGATGCAGATAGCGCCAAGTTTATGCCGAAGTGCGTCGTCGTCGATACTGACTTTGACTGGGAAGGCGATCGCCCTCTGGCCATCCCGTGGCATGAGACGATCATCTACGAGCTGCATACTAAGGGCTTTACACAGCTACATCCCAAAGTCCCCAAACGGCTCCAGGGCACCTATGCAGGTCTGGCGCACCCGGCGGCGATTAAGCACCTCAAATCCTTAGGCATTAGCGCGGTGGAGCTGATGCCGATTCACCACTTTCACGCTAAACCTGGCTACCTGGTAGACAAAGGGCTGACCAACTACTGGGGCTACGACTCGCTCAACTACTTTGCACCTTACTCTGGCTACAGCGCAGCAGGCACGGTAGGTGAGCAGGTCAAAGAATTCAAGTCGATGGTCAAGGCGCTGCACGCAGAGGGCATTGAAGTCATTCTAGACGTGGTGTATAACCACACGGGCGAGGGCAACCATATGGGGCCGACCCTGAGCTTTCGCGGCATTGACAACGCGGCCTACTACCGATTGGTGGAGGGCAACGAGCGCTACTACATGGACTACACCGGCTGCGGCAACTCGCTGAAGATGAGCCATCCGCAGGTGCTAAAGCTAATTATGGACAGCCTGCGCTACTGGGTGCAGGAAATGCATGTAGACGGCTTCCGGTTTGACCTGGCTTCGGCGCTGGCGCGAGAGATGTTTGAAGTGGGGACGCTGGCAACGTTTTTTGACATTATTCACCAGGACCCAGTGCTTTCTAAAGTGAAGCTGATTGCTGAACCCTGGGATGTGGGCGACGGCGGCTATCAGGTGGGCAAGTTTCCGCTGCTGTGGTCGGAGTGGAACGGCCAGTTTCGCGATACAGTACGGGACTTCTGGCGCGGCGAAGACAGTACCCTGGGCGAATTTGCGCTGCGGTTTACCGGCAGCTCTGATCTGTACGAGCACACGGGGCGCAGACCCCATGCCAGCATTAACTTTATCACCGCTCACGACGGGTTTACCCTGCGCGATTTGGTCAGCTACAACGGCAAGCACAATGAGGCCAATGGCGAAGGCAATCGCGATGGCGAAGACCATAACCGCGCCTGGAACTG
>JBBSNR010000124.1:0-8176 GCA_038260635.1 Phormidesmidales cyanobacterium | reverse complement strand
GAGGCGGCTAAGGCGCTAGCGCTAGGGGCAGATTTGGCAGGGCTGGCGCTGCCGTTTTTGCAGGCGGCGAATCAGTCGGAGGCGGCGATCGCTGAGCTGTGTGAGGCGCTGATTGCCGAGATAGTGACTGTTTTATTTTGTACGGGCTGTGCATCGCTAGCTGACCTGCGCCAGGATGGAATTATCCAGCCTATTTAAGGCGGCTGGGCCAGCGCAATACCGTTTGGCTGCGGGAGCGCTACCTTAGATTGAGTTAGATGATTGAGTTAAATTCTAGTCAGAACCCGTTTTCATTCGTCTTCATACAGACGCAAAACTAACCCATGCGAGATTTCTTTAAAGTTGCGGCTGCGAGTGCGGTAGGTACTTTAGTGGGGCTGTTTAGCCTGCTGCTGCTGTTGGGGCTAGGGGCTTTTGGCCTGGTAGGAGTGCTGCTGTCTTCTGGCCGGGCTGAGCCGGAAGTAGAGCTTGAAGACAAGTCGGTGCTCGTGTTTGACTTGTCCACCGATATTGTCGATGGGGTGCCTTCAAATGTGGGGGCGCTGTTTGAACCGTATGGGGGCGCTCGCGCTGTGTCGCTCTATAGTGCGCTGGCGGCGATCGCTGCTGCCGCTGAAGATGACAAAATTTCGGGCATTTATCTCAAGGGAACGCCCAGCGAAGGCTTGGCCACGCTCAAAGAAGTCCGTCAGGCCCTGAGCGACTTTAAAGAATCGGGTAAACCCATCTGGGCCTACAACACCGGGTTTAGGGAGCAGGACTATTACATCACGTCGGTCGCTGACCACCTGGTGCTGGCCCCGGTAGGCACGATGGAAATTAACGGGTTTCGCTCTGAGACTCAGTTCTTGGCCAATGCGCTGCAAAAGTATGGCATTGGCGTGCAGGTGCTGCGAGTAGGTCGCTATAAGTCGGCGGTAGAGCCCTTCATCCGCTCCAGCAGTAGCCCAGAAGCAAAGCAGCAGACTGAGGCGTTAATTGGCGACTTGTGGAAAGACTTTTTACAGACGGTGGCGGGTGATCGTACCGTGACGCCCGAACAGCTGCAAACGCTGGCTGACCAGGGCGGGCTGATCCAGTCTGACCAGGCGCTTTCAACTGGCTTGGTCGATCAGCTGGGGTTTTATGACGACGTTTTAACAGAGCTCAAAACGCTGACCGGCACTGAGACCGAAGAGGTCGATGCAGAGGCTTATACGGACGAAGATGAAGACGTTTTCCCCCAGACTTCTTTGGCCGACTACGCTCAGATAGTGGCGGGCGATCGCCGAACCCGCTTCAGCGCTGACGATACGGTGGCAGTCGTCTATGCAGCAGGCGAGATTGTGATCGGCGATGAAGTCACACCTGGCTCTATCACCTCTGAAGGGCTAGCCGCTACGCTGCGCGGCGTACGCCGCGATAAAGACATTAAGGCCGTCGTGCTGCGGGTCAATAGCCCTGGCGGGAGCGCGGTCGCCTCCGAAGTGATCGCCAATGAGATGAAGCTGCTGGCTGAAGCCAAGCCGACGGTCATCTCGATGGGAGACTACGCCGCCTCGGGCGGCTACATGATCTCAGCACCGGGGACCAAAATTCTGGCCTCACCTACGACCATTACCGGTTCGATTGGGGTCTTTGGCCTGCTGCTAAACTTTCAGGAAATTGCCAATGAAAATGGCGTCACCTGGGATGTTGTGAAGACCGCTCAGTTTGCCGATATGGAAACGATCTCTCGCCCCCAGACTGAGACCGAACTCAAAATTCAACAGGGCTATGTAGATACGCTGTACGACCGCTTTATGGGGATTGTCGCCGAAGGTCGTGACATCTCTAAAGCGCGGGTGAGCCAAGTGGCGCAGGGCCGGGTTTGGACAGGGGAAGATGCGATCGCTGCAAACCTGGTAGATGAATTGGGCGGGCTAGATGCGGCGATCGCCCTGGCTGCGAAAACAGCAGACATCGAAGACTATCAGGTCAGCGAACTTCCTGAATTGCCCTCTTTGGAAGAGCAGCTAATAGACAGCTTGTTTGGCGCAGAAATTGCCGCTCGCCTACCCTGGAACAAAGATCCGCTGACCGATCAGCTCCTCAAAATACGCCAAGAATTCACGCTGCTAGAGACCTTAAACGACCCTAACAACGTGTATATGCGACTGCCTTTTACAACAGATATTGAATAGATCTTGCAGGTAATTTTTGCTAAAACGCTGGCGAAATATAGCGCCAGCTAGTTTGTCGTATCTGCGCTTAACGCAATCAGTCGCCTGCCCTTAAGCACAGGTTGCGTTTTATCTGCTTGTGCGGTGTAATAAATAAGTCAATCGAATGACTTATTAGATATTTTGTCTTGGCTGGTCCTAATTCTGGCCCTGTGGTAGCCGCTATGAACTCTGAACACATCCATCCGCCAAGCTTCCCAACTGATTCCGCAGAGGCTGGTTCGGTCTCGGGGCCAGGGCGGTGGCCAAAAGCTTTGCAGCGTCAGCCAGGCTGGGTTCGATACAGCTTGCTAGGGGCAGCGGGGCTGCTGCTGGCAGCGGGAGGAGTTGCTGGCTATCAGTCCATCGCCAGTGCACCGTCAGAGACAGCGTCCGAACAAAGTGCGGTGTTGCCTGTGGAGACAACAGTAGTAGAGAGGGTTTCGTCTTACCAGGTGCCCCGCACCTATACCGGAGAGATTGTGGCGCTTCGCAGCAGCGAGCTGGGCTTTGAACGAGGGGGCGAGCTGGTTGAGATTTTGGCAGATGAGGGTCAGCGAGTTCGCGCTGGTGAAACGTTGGCGAGGTTGGATATTCGGAATTTAGAAACGCAGCGGCTTCAGGCAGAAGCGCAAAAGGCACAGGCCGTCGCCCAGCTAACTGAGCTGCAAAACGGCGCGAGATCAGAAGATATTGCGGCGGCTGAAGCGGCGGTTCGAGATTTGGAGCAGCAGCTTATCTTGCAAAAAACTCAGGAGCAAAGGCGGGTATATCTTTACGAGAGAGGGGCGATCGCCCGAGAGCAGCTAGACGAATTTACCTACGGTGCCAATTCACTACAGGCCAAGCTAGACCAGGCCCGCAGCCGCTTACAAGAGCTGCGCAACGGCACTCGCTTTGAGCAAGTCAACGCGCAAGAGGCAGCAGTCAATCAGCTCGACGCCCAGCTAAAAGACATTGATGTCAATATCTCAAAAAGTACTCTCACCGCACCTTTTGACGGCGTCGTTGCTGAGCGCAAAGCAGATGAGGGCACAGTCGTCGGGACCGGACAATCTGTCATTGAATTAGTAGAAGCCGCCGTACTAGAAGCGCGAATTGGGGTTCCGGCCAACGCCATCAGCCAAATGCAAATTGGCAAATTAGAGACGATTCGCGTGAACAATCAGCCCTACTCTGCTAAAGTCACGGCGATTTTGCCGGAGGTCGATCAGAGTACGCGCACTCAGACGGTGGTGCTGGATTTGGATGCGGCGGCGATCGCAAAGATTGAACCAGGACAAACAGCGCGCCTGACCATAGGAGAGAGTATTCAAGCCGATGGTTTTTGGCTGCCTACAGGCGCACTAACTCAAGGCATCCGAGGGCTGTGGACTTGCTATGTTTTGGTGCCAGCCGCTGAGTATCAGGCGTCACGAAGTGAATCGTCTTTTGTTGAAGAACCTGGCGAAGATCGTGAGAATGAGTCCGAGGACAGCAGCTCTTTTGTCGTTGAGCAGCGGTCAGTCGAGATTATTCAACAAGAAAGTGTTGACGAAGGTGCTACTTCAGAAACTCGTGTTTTGGTCCAAGGGACGCTAAGAGCGGGAGAGCGGGCAGTCACTACTGGAGTCCACCGCTTAGTTCCGGGGCAGGCAGTGAGTCCCATTCCTGTCGAATAGTTTTTGAGTCCCTTCTTTAAAGCTTTCACTCGTAAATATCGCATCATCACTTAATTCAAAACAATGGTTCGTCCCTTTTTCCGGAACACTCGCCTGCTAATTCTTGCCATAGTGATACTGATGGTCTGGGGCTTTGCCTCGTTTCAGTCTTTGCCTCGACAAGAAGATCCAACGCAGGTAGCGAGAGTTGCTGTCATCAAAACGCTATTTCCAGGTGCCAGTGCAGAGCGGGTAGAAGCGCTGGTAACAGAAGTCGTAGAGTCTGAAGTTTCAGAAATTGAGGAGGTGAAAACTATCAGCTCAACCTCAAGGGTTGGATTTTCGACTGTTGCCGTTGAGCTAGAAGATGCGGTGACAGATGCTGAGCCGGTGTGGTCTCGGATACGAGATAAGCTAGAAGATGCCAGCGTATTGTTTCCACAGGGCGCTTTTAAATCTGAGCTGGAGGAAACCCAAACTCGCGCTTACTCCCTAATTGCTGCGCTGACGTGGACGATGGACGATCAACCTAACTATGCCATCCTACGGCGCTACGGAGAAGAGTTAGAAATTCGGATGCGCGATGTCGAGGGCACTGAAGAAGTTAAAGAATTTGGCGTTCCCGATGAAGAAATCAATGTACAAATCAATGCGACCGATCTCGCGAGTGTCGGGCTGAGCGCTCAGCAGTTAGCGCAGCAAGTGAACCAGAGCGATGCCAAAGTCACCGCTGGGCAATTGCGCAATTCAAATGAGACCCTGGCCATTGAGGTAGATAGCGAGCTAAATTCTTTAGAACAAATTCGTCAGATTCCGATTCGCTCAGGGAATGGACAGTTTACCCGGCTCGGTGATGTCGCTCTGGTGACTCGCGGCATCAGAGAACCTGTGAATGACCTGGCCATTGTCAATGGCAGGCCAGCGGTGGCCTATGGCGTACTAATGAGTTCTGGGCAGCGAATCGATCAGTGGGCTGAAGCCGCCAGGCGACAGATAGGTGAGTTTCAAAAGCAGCTGCCCGGAGGCATTTCACTAGAGATTATTTTTGACCAGAACGAATATGTCGACGCTCGGCTCAGCACGCTTGTCTCTAACCTCCTATTTGGGGCGGTACTGGTTGTTGTCGTGACTTTCTTTGGCATGGGCTGGCGGTCTTCGCTGGTGGTAGGCACCGCCCTGCCGCTGACTATTTGCGCAGTGCTGGGGCTGATGAGTACGTTTGGTATTCCTATTCACCAGATGTCGGTTGCGGGCTTGATTATTGCGCTGGGTTTGTTAATCGATAACGCTGTTGTGGCGGTCGATGAGATTCAGGCAGAGCTGAAGCATGGCGTGGAAACTGAAAAAGCGGTGGTCGATACGGTGAAGTACCTGAAAGGGCCGCTGTTTGCTTCTACGCTGACGACGGCGCTGACGTTTCTGCCGATCGCACTTTTACCCGGCGGCGCAGGAGAGTTTGTAGGGTCTATTGCGCTAACGGTAATCATGTCGATTGGCTCATCGCTGCTGCTTTCGCTAACGGTGATTGCGGCTTTGACGGGTAGGTTCTTAGGGGGGAGCGACGCAGATATTGAGAAAACAAGGGAGAAAACGTCTCAAAATATCTTCGAGCGTGGTTTTCAGGTATTGATGAAGCCGGGTGCCTGGTGGAATGATGGCTTTTCCTCAGAAAGGCTGGGTCGATTTTATCGCTGGACACTAGAGAGAACAACGTCAAAGCCTGTTTTTGCGGTGGTTCTAACCATGGTGCTGCCGGTGGTGGGCTTTGGGATGGCAGGCAGCTTAGAAAATCAGTTCTTCCCTTCGTTAGATCGCGATCAGTTTCAGATAGAGATTGAGTTTGCGCAGGGGGGTGCGATCGCCAACTCGAAAGAGCAAGTCCTTCGCGCCCGCGACATTCTCCTAAACTACGATCAGATTACAGAAGCGCAGTGGTTTGTAGGAGAAAGCGCACCGAAGTTCTTTTACAATTTGACTAGCTCCAGAGAAAACTCTCCCTACTACGCTCAGTCGCTGGTTCAGCTGACCTCAGCAGAAGCGGTTAGAACGCTGATTCAAGAGGTTCAAGCCGACCTGGATGCAGCGCTCCCAGGGGCTCGGGTGCTCGTACGCCAGCTAGAGCAAGGGCCACCTTTCGACGCGCCTGTAGAGCTGAGAATATATGGGCCTAATATTGCCGTGCTGCGAGAGCTGGGCGCTGAAGCCAGAGGAATTTTGGAAGCCGTACCCGACGTTACGCACGTCCGAGATGACCTCACGGCCACGGTGCCCAAGCTAGCCTTGCAAGTAGATGAAGAGCAGGCGCAGCTAGCAGGGCTCTCCAATGCGGAAGTCGCTCAGCAATTGGAGGCCACGTTAGAAGGCACAGTCGGCGGCTCTGTGCTGGAATCGACAGAGAACCTGCCGGTACGGGTGCAAATTTCTAATAGCAATCGGGGCGACCTTGCTGAAATTGCCGCTCTAAACTTGCAGCCGGGTCAGGGAGGACAGCCGGGTCAGGCGGGGCAGACCGATTTTCGGACCCTGTCGGCCCTGGGCGAATTTGAGATTGTGCCGCAGCTCTCGCAAATTGCCCGGCGCAATGAACAAAGGGTAAATACGGTGCAGGGCTTCATTACCGCTGGGGTTTTGCCTTCTAAGGTGTTGAATGATTTTCAGGCAGCGCTGGATGCAAAGGGCTTTGAGCTGCCGCCTGGTTACACGACTGAAATTGGTGGAGAGCAAGCCGAAAGTAGCGATGCTACTGGCGATTTGCTGAGCTACGTTGGGCTGCTGCTAGTCGCCATGGGCGCAGCGCTGGTGCTTTCGCTCCAAAGCTTTCGCTCAGCCGGTATTGTGGCGGCGGTCGGGATTGGCTCGGTGGGGATGGCGTTTTTCTCGCTGTTTGTATTCGACTCGCTGCTGGGCTTTATGGCGATTGTCGGCACTATGGGCCTGATCGGGATTGCCATTAACGGCAGCATTATTGTGCTCTCGGCTGTCAATGAGAATGAAGCGGCTAGTAGAGGCGATCGCAAAGCTATTCAAGATGTGGTGATGCGATCCACCCGTCACGTCTTAACAACCACTATCACAACGATGGTGGGCTTTGCGCCGCTGCTAATCTCCGGTGGGGCTTTTTGGCGACCGTTGGCCATTGCGATCGCCGGTGGCATCGGTGGCTCTCCGTTCCTCGCCCTATATTTTACCCCTGCGGCCTACCTGATGATGCACAGGCGCGATCGCGCTCGCCAAACTTCTCAAGCAAAGCGGGCAGCCAATGCCTTACCTTCTGCGTAGCGACAATCACGGTGAAAATTCAGGGCCACGCCTGTTTTGTTTCATAGCGGCTTCGTTATATATAATGCTTTGTGTCAGAGGATGCTTTAAAGGGGCCATGCAGTGAGTCTGATACTTCTTCAGACGTCTGGATGATCGATAAAAAAACTGTGAACAAATCCAATTCTCTTCAATCCAGTGGTCAGCAGCGGGGTGAAGAAGCCCGTCAGCGGCTAATAGACGCTGGCATTGAAGTTTTTGGGGTGCACGGTTACGAAGCGGCTAGTACGCGCAGCATCGTTGAAAAAGCAGGTGTGAATTTAGGGGCTATTCCCTACTATTTTGACAATAAAAAAGGGCTTTACCACGCTGTTGCTGAGCATATCGCCACGCATCTCGATGACCCGGAGATAGACGCTGCGATCGCGCTAATTAACCAAAAGACACAGACCCCAGCGCTATCGACAGAGCAAGCCTTAGAACTCACGCACGAGCTGTTTGATGCTTTTATCACCACATTAATCGCAAAAGATAAACCTAAACTGTGGCTGCAATTCATCTTTCGGGAGCTAATGGAGCCTTCCTCCGTTTTTGATATTCTCAACGAAAGAGTGGTTAAAAAAACAATTGATCCCTGTGCCGCCTTAATCGGCAAAATATTAAACAAGCCAGCTGACGATCCAGAATGCACCATTCGAGCATTCACGCTATTTGGCCAAGTGCTGATTTTTCGGATAATCCGGCAGGTCACCTTAAAAAGTTTGGATTGGGAAACTTTTGAAGGCGATCGCCTCGATCTTGTTCGCAGCATTATCCATCAGCAGGTTGATGAGTCGCTGAGACCTTAGAGGCAGTGGAGTCTGATACTTCTCATACAGCCTCTCAAAGAGAACAGATTTCACACAATAAATAACAATATCCTTCTATATTTTGAAGCTTCTACGCTTTGAGGGCTGCTTTTTCATCCTGTAGAGCCCGCTTGGAGGCTTCTGCGGCCTTGAAGCTGGCCTTTCCCAATCCGGGCAGCAGCCGTTTTGCCATCTCTGGGCTTTCTTCTAAAAGGAACTGGAGAAAGGTTTCAGCGACGACCGAAAGCTG
>JBBSNR010000123.1:0-8224 GCA_038260635.1 Phormidesmidales cyanobacterium | reverse complement strand
GTCGAGGCCCAGACTGAACTGCGATCGCGCTGCCAAAACCTGCTGCCGGCTGCGCTGCGTCCACCCCTGAGAAAACCGCAGGGCGCTGACTCGGGTTTTCCCGCTGCTGTCGGCCCCTGGGGAGAGCGGAAACGGACCAATGTTATCGATGCCCAGCCGGGTTTGGTTTTCTTTATAAGAGAAGGACAGACCTAAAAAGACTTCCTGGGTGGGGGTTTCAATCAGGGGGTGAGTTACCCCAATCTCGTAGCGATAGGCGTTGGCACTGATATCGAGCACTTCAAAGATGGGATCAATCACCCGGCTCTCAGAAATAGTTGCTTCGAGGTTGAGGCGAGTATTGTGAGGGCTGACAGGGAGCGAATAACCCAGGTCTATGCTGTTGCTGCCATCGGTGTTAGCTACACCGATAGAGATGCGATCGCCCAAGCCAGACAAGTTGCCCTCACGAATATCTAGATAGCGACGCACGCTGCCAATGCTGGGCGATCTCCGATTATCCACCCCGACCGCTAAGTCAAAAGAATCGGCCTCAGTCACATCTACTCGCAGCACGCTGGTGCCGGGCTCTACCCCCGCTTGCAAATCGGCAGAGACCGTGGCAATCAGCGGGTCTATTTGTAAGCGCTGAAGACCGGCCAGCAGCTTGTCGGTACTAATCGGGGGCTGCGCGGCCAGTCCTAAACGGCTGCGGATATAGCGAGGGCTGAGCCGACGAGTGCCGACCACCTGAATTTGGGCGATCGCCCCTTCCACCACCTGCACTGTCACCACCCCATCGGCCAAAGTCTGAGGCGGAATGAACGCGCCAGAAGTCACAAAACCCGCCTCGACATAGCGCTGCGTCACCGCTGAGCGCACCTCTAGCAGCTGATCAAACGTAATCGGTCGGCCAATGTACTGGGCAAACAAATCGGCAAAATCGTCAGCGGTAAAAACGCGGCTGCCTTCTAGTCGAAAACCGCTCACCACAAAAGTCTCTTCACTGCCACTGGTAACCCCATCCGGGGTATTGGCACCATCTGAGTCGTCATTCAGCAGCTGGTCAGGTGGCGGTAGCTGAGGTAACGGCTGGGGCAGCGGCTGCTCGGGCAGGCGATCTTCAGGGCGCAGATCGGGGCTGATATCTGCGGGCGGTAGGGGCGACGTTGGCAGCGGCTCAGATGGCAGTGAGTCTATATCAGATGGTAAGGAATCAGACGGCAAGGGCTGGGCACTAGCGGAGCTGCTCAGCAGGAGAACCGCACTGAGCCCAAACCACAGGCAAACCTGACAAGCTAGCAGAGCAGACCTCAGCGGCAGAAAACAACGAGACATGGCAGCGGCTATCCCCAGATCTTTGTCGGCAAGTTTCCCGAATTATCAATTTTTATCTGTGGTGTCGGTCACTTTGCCAAGATCCGGCACACTGGCTGAAAGCCCCCTGTAGCAGCGGTGAGACCCCGCGTCGCTTTGCGGCACTAGGGAATGCTCACCAAGACAATAGGCAAAGTAACTGGCGATTCCCTTAGGCGTAGCCTTCTCCGCGAGTATGCATCCGGGAACCGCTATATGGTTTTATTGAGAGGGTACCGCTTACCGCCTGGATTTTCATCAACCTGTCACTTATCGCAAACCAGTCGGCTCCAACCACCCGCTAGCGAGCGAGCAAAATAGCTCGCATCCCAGCCGTCTGAGCACCGATATAGTCTTCGGCCTTGCTATCGCCCACGTGCCAGGCCCGTTCAGCTGGGCAGCCGTGTTTTGCCAGGGCCGCTGCAAAAATTTTGGGCGACGGCTTGGCCGCACCCACTTCTGTAGAAATCGTGACGGACTGGAAATAAGAGGCCAATCCCAACACACTCAGCACCCGATAAAGGCGCGAGTCGAAATTAGAAATTACCCCTAGCTCAATACCCGCTTTCTGCCAGCGAATCAGTGCTGGCAGCGTATCAGCATAGATCTGCCAGGGCGCAGCCGTTTCAAAGTAAGCGTACAAACCTGCGTAAAAAGCATCAAAATCTGCAAATTTTTCTAGCACCCCCACTCGCTCAAAAGTTTCAGCTACGATGGCTCTCCACCAGCGGTATTCGAGCGCTGGAATCGCCGCTGCTGCCGCGCCCGGAAAGGCCAGTCTCTCAGCAGCAGCAAAGCTCTGATAAAAGGCCCGATTGACAGCCTGAGCCTCGGTATTGACTTGGGCCTTTCGCGCCAGATTGCTGTAGAGCTGGCCGACGCTGCTGCTGACGCCGAAAAGGGTACCAAAGGCATCGAGATAGATTACTTTTGGCGGGTCTAGAGAAGGCATGTGTTCTTAAGCAATTTACTCACCGCTGTGAGTGGTCAGCAGCGCCTGCAAAGGTTGGATAGCCCAGTTAAGGCCAACGCGGATCTGATGGTCGAGGGTGGGCATACGGTAAAGGTAAGTTAGCCGCCGCGCGATGTGAGCCAGGTTGCCATCGAGCTTAATGCCCAGGCCCGCTAGCGTCGCGTTGTCACTGCCCAAGGTCATCATTTCACCTAAATGCTGATAGCGGAAGGGCAATAGCGGTCTGCCAGTCAGGCTAGCCCAGATATTCCAGGCGGCATAGTCGGCTTGCTGCAAGGCAGATTGAGCAGTCGGGGGTACCGTTTTACCAGATGCATCTAACCCATCGGCCAGATCGCCCAGGGCAAAAATGTGGGGATGATCGGCGACCTGCAAAGTGGGCTCAATTGTGAACTGCTGCCGCTGATTGCGAGGCAAATCGAGCGCATCGAGTGCCGGACTGACCTTGCTGCCCACGGTCCACAGCACGATATCAACCGGAATAGTGTCGATTTCGCCTTTGTAGCTCAGGGAGATAGAGTCGGCGGTGACCTCGGTAACGGTAGTTTCGTAGTCCACCCAGACGTCTTTGTCGTTGAGGGCTTTTTGGGCGGCTTTTTGGTTGAACTCGGGGGAATTTTGCAAAATTTTGTCGGCGAGTTCGACGATGCGAATGCGACCCTTATCGCCCAGTCTCTCTGCCACCTTGCAGGCAATTTCTACGCCGCTGTAGCCACCGCCGACGATCGCCACTCGAATTTTCTCAGGGTCAGCCACTTCGAGCTGGCGCAGCCGCTCTTGCAGCCGGTAGGCATCTTCGAGTGAGCGAAAAGGAATAGCCTGTTCGGCCACGCCAGGAGCCATGTCCATCGGCGTTTCGCCGCCGAGGGCAAGCACCAGGCGATCATAGGAAATTTGCTCACCATCCGTCAGCGATACCTGCTGAGCGCCCAGGTCAATGCGCTCTACGCCGCTCTGGTGAAAGCGCACACCGGTATTGGCTAGCAGCTCTTCGTAGGGGGGAGCAATTTCCCAGGTTTGGAGTTCGCCAGTGACCAGTTCGTAGAGTAGCGGGGCGAAAATGAAGCGATCGCGCTGATCGACCAGCACAATCTCAGGCTGCGCGTCTTCCCAATTGAGCTTACTGAGGGCCAGGGCTGTGTAGAGACCGCCAAAGCCGCCACCGAGGATACAGATGGAATGAGACATAAAGGAGAGCGTGCTAAAAAAGGGCAAAGCGATTGCTATTAGGATAACGCTAGTCCGAAAGCGATGTGCTCTACCAATCAGCGGAGCCCGTCATTCATCTCGTAGCTATGCTTCTTCATCGACAAAAAGAACCCCGCGTATCAGCCCATTACTATCTGCCCGACCGCCAAGCGAACCCGCCAGTACGCCTAAAGCCGCTACAAATACGCTGAGCTTTATATGATCTATCGTACGTACCGCAGGATCGACTGTGGGCCAGGTTTCCATTAGCTTACGCGGGAAAATAGTCACCGTACCCGTGTAAATGAGGCCCATAAAAATGGCAAACAGTAGAGCCATCGTCAACAGCAGGCTAAGGATAGTTGCCGCGCTAGTCACAACCGTAGATTCTGCTAGCATCCGGCGGCGGCTAAGAACATCGCCAAAGGCAAAGGCGCGGTACAGAGCAGCGGTGGCGACGGCAATCGCCATGACAGAGAACAAAACAAGCTGATAGAGTTCAACAGTGCTGGCAACATCCCACATATCGGGGGTAAAAAACAGAAAAATGATGGTAGAAAGCGCCGCTGTAATCATCGTCGGTAGGCGGGCGAGCAGGCGAAATGGATTGGCCCGGATAATGGCGATCGCAATACTCTCCCAGTCTCTGACTAAAGTTGCTAAAACAAACCGCCATCGGCTCCTCCGACTCGTCCGTTCATGGGCTTCCCGAGGGAGAACTGTGCGCATTTGCTGGCGCTGCCCATCTGTGAAGTGAACCATGCCGGCGAGATCTTCTACCTCTACAAAATCGTACATGATGTTTTGTGGATGCTTAGAGTAAGAAAGATTCAGCAACCGGCTAAAGGTATGGAGCAACAAAGTTTCTAAACGACGAACAGCAAGCGACCTGTCTTCCGGATTGCCCCAAAACGTAGGTTAAGGCGTTTAGTTGAGATGATGCCAACATTCGTGAGCTGGCTAGGCAGCGCCAATGTAGAGCCGAACGAAGCTGTCGATAAGTCAACTTCGGTAACAATCAGCAAAAAGTGTATGTCTCGCTCTATTTTTTCAGTCATGCCGACGTGCAAAAAATCAAGCGGAGCATAGGCCCCAGCATTCGGCATAAGATGCGGCCCTTCAAAAGAAAGCGTAACCACGCGAACGCCAAGCGAGTCTTTAAGCGCAAGCTCAAAAGGACTGACCGCTTTAGTCACGCAATCGAGAAAGCGCTCAGAGTCTTTGCCCTCTACATCCATCGTCATCACACCGACAACGTACTCCTGGTAGCTCTTCGGTTGCATGGCCTTCGCCTATGTTCAAAGATGTTCAACTCACTCGCAAAGCCCTTTATTCCCATTCACTAAAGTCTTGAGGATACGAATCGTCCCCATAGCGACTCGGCGGCTCAGGCGGAACCGGTCGGCGCGGCTTCATTTTGCTGCCCTGCCAGGCACTGCCCAGGCCCTGAAAGATGCCCCGACCGACTAGGCCGATGCCGCGACCCAACACCTCTGTGAGCACATAGACGACGCTGCTGCCGACCAGGGCGATCGCTGTTCGCAGGCGGGGAGCAATGGCATCGCGGGTCTCCATCGTCAGCGTCACCACCAGCGGTAGACCTGAGAGCCGGTCAAGTTCGGCGCGGCGCGGCGCATAGATAGAGGTGGTGTCAATTCCATTGGGGGTGAGCACATACAGGCGATAGCGGCTCTCAAAAATGGCTTTGGGTTCGTTGATCAGCCGGTCCCAACGGTAGCGCCAGGACAGATCGTTGCGAAACCGCTCAATCTCTCGGGAGGACATCAGCCGACTGGTGTACAGGCTTTTTTTGATCGGTTCTACATCGGCCAGGCGGTTGAGCAAAGGCTGAACGACCGCGTTGGCCACCTGAATCATCAGATTTTCGAGCAGCCGCTCACTGTAGGCAATAGCCTGGGGCGTCGTTGCCGCATAGGGCGCGCTCTCAATCGTCAGCGGCTCTTGAAATAGCCAGTGGCCAAACAGCTCAGCGACCCGTGGAATAGGCTCTAAGATCTGCGCCTGGACAACGAGTTTTTCTCGTCTTAAAAGCATCACCACCTCTTCTTCGACGTTGCCCACCCGCACGGTGTAGTACTTGCCAAAAAACTCGGTATTGACCGCCTCCCACAGATCTTGAATAACCTGAGTAGACCGCATCGACAGCTGACCGGGCTGCACCTGAGAGGTGCGCAAATCCTCTAGCAGATCTTCTAGCTGACGCAGCACCAGGTACAGCAGTTCCAGCTTTTTATCGGCGCGCAAAATGTCGATTTCTAGCGGTGACTCGCTGATATTTTTCAGCGGCCTCTGGAGCTTGGCAAACACCCCTTCAAACACCACACTTTGCACATCGCCAGGGCGCGCCTGTAGCCGAGCTGAATTCATTGCCAGTGCCGCTGTCGCCCCCGGCACCAGCAGATCGCGGTCCAAATAGCGAGCCGCCGTCAGGTCAGCGTAGCTTTGCCCGTAGCCTCCCTGCCGCGCCGCCCGAATCCAGTCTGTGCTCGCTGAACTACCGGCTGGCCCTAAACGCGATCGCCCACTGCGCCCTGCTCCCCCACGCCTCTCCCCGGCTCCCCCTCTCGGCCCATCGCTAAACTGCGGCGTCTGCCAAATCGCCGAGACCAGCCAGCGAGCGGCGATTAGCTCACGCTTTTTGCCATCGAGAATGGCCTGCTGCAACCAGGAGTAGGTACGCTGGCGGGCGATCGCAACCTCGGACAAATGCTGATCGATCTGCTGCTGCCCAGAGAGCCGCATACTGATCCGCATTGCCGTCAGCGGCCCAGGAATATCGTTGAGCTGGGTGAGGCCAGACTGACTGCCAGACTGATTGCTAGATTGGCTAGCAGATTGGCGACCATCAGCAGAACGACGAGGCGCTAGTGGCTGAGATGCCTCTGCCTGACTCTCAGCTTCAGCTGGCAGATTGACAGCGACCTGTCGAATCAGCTGACCCAGCCGCCGTACAGACATGCTGCGCGGGCCGTAGCCATCGGCTCCCATGCGTTCGGCAGCGGCCTGTAGCACTGGCTCAGCCTGGGCACTCAGCACGAGCACTGGCAAACCGGGAAACTCCGTTTTGAGCTGCTGGCAGAGCTGTAGACCAGGAGTCGCTTCCGGGTCGCGGGCACCCAGGCCCAGGTCTAAAATGACTAAATTAATCGGTGGCTCTAGCAATGGTGCCGATGGCTCCTGCTGGCGCAAAGCCGGATCGTCTAGTGACTGCTGGTAGGTCTGAAAGCGCGATCGCACTTCTGTGAGCGCTTCGTCAGCCGTCCCGGCTTCAGCCGCCACCGCAAAATCGCCCTGCTGCTCTAGCCACACCTTCAGGCCCAAGCGAAAGACCGGGTCTTCATCGACCAGCATGAGTTGCAGAGGGCGGTTGGGTCGCTGACCGGTCGAATCGCTCATGTCTGCCTAGATACCTTCTATGGCTGATTCTAGTCTTAACCAGGTAAATCCCGTTTACCTTGCAAGTGATCCTGCTTTCAGACGGCCTCTGTCAGCGCTGAGCTGCGGGCTTATCTGTCAGCCTTAAAAGTCATTATTGTAGCTGTCGCTGTCGTCATAGTAGCCGTCGTCATAGCCGCTATTGTCATCGCCAGCCCCATAGCCAGCGCCATCGGAGTAGCCATCTTCGTTGGCGTAGCCTTCCACAGCCGGGGCTTCTAGCGACCAGATGTAGGCCCGCTCATCGGTCCAGAGGGCGATACTGGTGCGGGCTTCGCTGTAGAGCGCTCGGCCCGGCGCAATTTGAGAAGCGACTTCAATGGCGGCGGTCAGACTGCCCCTGGCTGCCAGGTCTTCAGCACGAACCAGAATGGGCCGGTCTTCGCGGGTCTCAAGGTCATCCGTCCAGGTCTTAATGGCGGCCTGGGCCTGATTGCGCAGGGCCCGACCCTTGGCAATTTTTTGGGCTTCGGCGATCGCCTGCTTGAACTTGCCACCGTTGGCGAACTGCTTAGCTTTGTTTAATATCGGCTGATCTTCAATGGTTTCTATGCGATCAATCCACTCAGCGATGTAGGTCTGTCCTTCAATTCGCAGCGCCCGGCCCTGCCCGACTTTGCTCGCTTCCGCAATGGCCGAGCGCAGATTGGCCTTACCGCCCGCGCTCGCTAGCCGCACCGCCCGGTTCAAAGTGGGCCGGTCTTCAATCCGCTCAATTTCGTTTTGCCAGTGGGAAATCAGGGTTTGAGCCTGGACTCGCTGCGGGCGCTCCTGGGTGATTTGCACGGCTTCGGCGATCGCCATGCGGTAGCTCGCCCGCTGACCCATCTGCGCCAGCGTACTGGCATACTGCAACTGCACCATATCCGCTAGCTTTTGCTGCCACTGCGTCAGGCTCGCTTGGGCCTCCTCATAAAACGGGCTGGCGGGTGAAATCTGCTGCACCGCTTGAATCGCCTCTAGCAGGTTATAGACCTGAGCGTAGGAGGGCAGCCACTGGTCGTAGTGGCCGACCGCCAGCCGCTGAGCGTGACCAAATCTGACCAAATCTTGCGCTTCGGCAGTCAGCGCCAGATCGGGGGGGACAAGTTGGACAATGGCGATCGCCGCGTCAATGTCTTCTTCTTCCCACTTTTTAAAGCTGTATTGCAGCACTTTTTTAGCCCACCTATCCACATCGGGCTTAGCCTCTTTCCAGGCGGCTGTTTCAAGATTCATGCCCTCGGCAATCGCCAGGGCTTCGCCCAGCTTTTTCAGGTCACCCGTTTTGGC
>JBBSNR010000122.1:0-8315 GCA_038260635.1 Phormidesmidales cyanobacterium | reverse complement strand
GGCCTTCTCGTCTTTAAAGAACCTGTTTCTACCTCACGGCTGATCGGTCTGGCTTTTATTGCTGGCGGCGTAATTTTAGTAGTGTCTCGGTAGAGAAGCCGCTCGTCCGACCTTGTGCTTTTGGTCGATCAGGCGGTTTGTTAAAAAAATTCTGTGACAAGGCGACAGCCTTGTAGTACATTAGAACTATGCTGCACGACTTGACGATTGGCCCTCACCGCTGGTGGGGGCTTTTTTATGGTTTGCACCCGTTAAGGCAAAACGCTCCCGCCCTTATCCATATATTGTGTAGGTCGTAGGTTTTTGTGTATAGCTATGACCGCTGACTCCCGAAGTGACTCTCCAAGCGCCCCCCAGACTTTCTATCCGCCGAAGCAGCGGCCCCTGATGGTCAGGCTGGTGCAGAGTATTACTTACCCGTTAGCGCAGCTGCTCTACAAGGTGCGGCTATCGGTCTCTGAATCGGATGTCGGTAAAGTGCGAGCGATAGACGATGCCCGCATTGTTTTTGTCTGCAATCATCCCACGATGGAAGATGGGATCAGTTTGTTTGCGCTGTCAGCTCGGCTGGGTCAGCTGTTTTACTACGTTGTGGCCTATGAATCTTTTAAGGGGCTGTTGGGCTGGTTTATTCAGCAGCTAGGGTGCTATTCCATTCGGCGCGGGCTGGGCGATCGCGCCAGCATCAGCCAGACCATTTCTCTGCTGAAAAAGCCGCAGTGTCGCCTGGTGATTTTTCCCGAGGGCGGCTGCTCCTACCAAAACGATACAATCATGCCCTTTCGCTCGGGCGCGATTCAGCTGCCCATGTCTGTACTCGCCCAGCTTGCCAAAAAAGCAAAATCACCTGAGCAAGTCCCTGACCTGTACCTGGTGCCGCTCACCCTCAAGTATCGCTACCGACAGCCCATGCGCCGGGTGATAGAAACCACGCTAGATCGCCTGGAAACCCAGCTACAGATACCGCCTGTCTCAACCTCAGTCGATATCTATCAGCGACTGCGGCAGGTGGCCCACCGGGTGATCTTGCGCATTGAAACCGAGGCCAATTTGCCTCACGAAAGCCCTTTAGATTGGAATCAGCGGATTGACCAGCTGCGGCACATCTTCATCAAAAAGTGTGAAGATGCTTTGGACATTGAGCCCAATTTGAATCTGCCGGTGCGTGAGCGGGTCTATAAAGTGCAGGCGCTTTTAGAGGCTGAACAAGAGGCTGAAGCGACGGCTAGCGCTGGCAGCCCGACCAGCCGAACTGAAGCCGAACAAGCAGATATCTACTGGGATACAGTACGGCTGCTTAATTTTGACGCTATTTACGATGGCTACGTAGCCGAATCGCCCACGCCAGAACGCTTTTTAGATACGCTGATGCGCCTGGAGCGAGAGGTGTTTCATCTGGAGCACGCCCAGCCCAAAGCGCCTCGTAAAGCCTATTTTTATATTGGCGACCCGATTAATTTAAAGGGCTATCTGGCAGACTATCAGCGCGATCGCTCTGGCACAACAGACCGGCTCGCTGAGCAGCTGCATCAGACTATGCAGTCTAATCTAGACCAGATGAATCAGGCAGCGACCGATAGCCGCTTATCTTCTAGATAAGCGATCTGACGATTTCTACGAAAATGTCCGGACATGATTTTATTGTGTAAAAATTAAGTCACTGAGTGGCCTATGTAAAAGCTGCCAATCTTTAAGGCTCACTCTTTTGATGTTGCTACGGGTGCCTACTTTTAAACATGGCTCGTTTGCCGCCTACCCAGCTGAGCTGGCTATCGTCCCAGTGGAATCGCCTAAGCGCGCGGTGGAGACGCTCAGAGATAGAGCCTGAGCCTAAAGTCAGCCGCTTACAGCGCCGCTTGCAGTCGATGGGCCGTAATCGCCATCTGGCAAATGCCCTTCGCTACCGGCGAACTCATCTCAGTCGGCTCAGCCGGCGGCTGCATATAGTGCAGACCCAGCGACGGCGCTGGCGGCGAAAGGTGATAGCGGTTGCTCTTGGCCTGGGTCTGGTCAGCGTGACTTGGACGGCTCTTTTTGTCAGTGAGCGAGTAACGCTAGGGGGCATTCCCTATCGGATTGTGCAAAAGTTTTTAAACGATGAGGCGGCTAAGACGGCTTACTTTGCAGGCGATCGCCAGGCCCTGCACGACCGGCTCAACACGTTAGGCGTTGAAGCAGATATTAAAGACTACTATCGCGATCGCTTTGACAGCGAGTCTGAGCTAGATTTATACATTCACCAGATGATGTTTGACCAGACGGGCTACATCGGTGAGGCCTATACGGTGGATAGCTATGGTCAGCTCAATTCGCGCTACGGCTCCCCTAATCAAAACTTCCGCAACGATTAGTCTTGAGCCAACTCGGGAGAGCGGTTCGTAGTACCTTATAGACTTTGAGTATGGACTTTGAGCCTCTCTGCCAGGTGCCGCCGCCGCTGTCCCCCGGTGACCTGCTGTATGTGGTCGCGCCGAGCGGTGGACTACAGCCCTCAGAACAGTTTGAAGCAGGGCTAGAAATTTGGCAGGAGCGGGGCTATCGCCTGCATCTGTGCGATGGCTATGGCGATCGCTGGGGGTACCTGGCTGGCAAAGACAGCCGCCGCCGTCAGCAGCTGACAACCGCGCTTAAAGATCCTGAGTGCAAAGGCATCCTCTGCGCTCGGGGGGGCTATGGCGGCACCCGTTTGCTAGAAGGCTGGGACTGGCCACTGACGGCTACGCCCAAATGGTTGATTGGCTTTTCAGACATCACTAGCCTGCTGTGGAGCCTCAGCATCCAGGGCATTTCAGGGGTTCATGGGCCGGTGCTGACGACGCTAGCGGCTGAGCCTACCTGGTCGATAGCGCGTCTGTTTAACTGGGTAGAGCATCACCAGATAGCGCCTATACAAGGTCGCGGGTGGGCTGAGCTGGGCTGCGGTGGTCAGGCTAGCGGTAGATTGTTCCCAGGAAATCTCTGTGTGGCGACTCATCTGCTGGGCACGCCCGCTGAACCCGACCTGACCGATGTGATTTTGGCATTTGAAGATGTGGGTGAAGCGCCTTATTGCCTGGATAGAATGCTGACTCAGTGGCGCTCTACAGGTAAGCTCAAGCGGGTAAAAGGGGTTGCTTTAGGGCGCTTTAGCGGCTGGCAGACCGCTTCGGGGCCGACGCTGAGTGTAGAAGAAGTGATGCGCGATCGCCTATCCGATCTGGGCATTCCGATTGTCTCTGATCTGCCTTTTGGTCACGATGGCGAAAATGCGGCGCTCCCGGTGGGGTTGCCCGTACAGCTAGATGCAGACGCCGGCAAATTGGTCTGGCCAAAGCCCATTCTTTAAGATCGTTTAGGAATCACTTGGGAATCGTTGGGTTAGGCACAATCGGCGGGAGCGACCCGTATAAAATAAAGTCATCCCTCATTACTGATCGCCGTGGTCCCCCTCAGAGATAACAACCCCATCAGTACGACGCCGGTGGTCGTCTATGGCCTGATTGCGCTCAACGTGGCTATTTTTCTCTACGAAATGTCGCTAGGTGAAAACGCCCTTCAGCAGTTTTTTGATGTGTGGGCCATTGTTCCGGCTGAGCTGACCAGCTCATTTGGCGGGGGCGCAGCCGCTGAGCGCGAGTGGGTAACGCTGGTTACTTCCCAATTTCTCCACGGTGGTTTTTTGCATGTGGGGGGCAATATGCTCTACCTGTGGGTCTTTGGCAACAATATTGAAGACCAGATCGGCCATCTCAAGTTTTTGGTGTTTTACCTGGCCTGCGGCGCGTTGGCGGGGCTGACCCAGTGGTTTTTTGACCCGGCTTCTACCGTGCCGACGCTGGGTGCGAGCGGGGCGATCGCTGGCGTTATGGGAGCCTACATCATCCGCTTTCCCCGCGCCAAAATTCTCACCCTCATACCGCTGTTTATTTTCATCACAACCTTTCGCATTCCGGCTATTTTCTTTTTAGGCTGGTGGTTTGTACAGCAGGCGCTATATAGCGTAGCGAGCCTGGGCGCTACAGCCGATGTGGGGGCAACAGGCGGGGTCGCTTACTGGGCACACGCGGGCGGCTTTGTCTTCGGCGCTATTTTAGGACCGCTATTGGGGCTTTTCTCCAAAGGGCCAGACCACTATCGCTGGTAAGAGTGCTGGTAGGATCCCTGGTAAGAGCCACCTCTATACAGCTGTCTTGATGAATTTTTTTCCGATCTGTTTTTTGTAATGGAGTCAATTGCGATGACGACCCAACTCGATACCCCGCTTGCGTCTGAAGTCTACGAAGGTCAGTTTGGCAATTTTACGATTGAGCAGAGCGATCGCCAGGAAGTCATTCTCTACCGGGCGGGCCTAGCTGTAGCTGCTAGCAGTTTTGCGATTGCGGTTCTCTGCGTATTTTTTGCGAGCCCGATAGCGCCCACAGTGGCGACCGCTTGCTATGGCCTGATGTGGCTAGCGCTCGGCCTCAGCTTCGCAAAAATCCACATTTACCTGCGGCCTTTGCACCGGGCGCTACAGTTTTTTTGGGCGATTGGCGGTCTGGCGAGTCTGGCGATCGCCCTGCTCTACCCCGGCCCGCTAGCGCTGACGGCCTACCAGCAGCCGCTGACAATTTTGGGCGTGGGCTTTACCTTTGCCGCGCTCACTGGCATTTTCTTCAAAGAGGCTCTTTGCTTTAATCGACTGGAGACCAAGTTTCTAGCGGTGCTGGTGCCCGGTTTGCTGCTGGGCCATATGGTAGGCATCTTTTCTACCCAGGCAGAGCGAGGCATGTTGGGCGTTTGGGCTGTGCTGTTCGCTGTCTTTGCCCTGCGCAAGGTGATTCAGCCAATCCCACCCGATATTGGCGATAAAAGCGTATTTGAATACCTGGAGAAAGAGCGGCAGCAGGCAGCTTAGTTCTCTATTGCAGCTGAGCTTTGTCAGTCAGTCAGAACTACGAATAAACCGTGCCGTCTCTGTGCTCAAACCGTCGTTGGCCGTCGGCAGTGAGCCGAAAAGCCAGATCTTGGTCAGGATACGTGACCTGCTCAGGGGAAGTGCGATCGCCCACTTCCAAATACGTCGCTGGCGCAGCCGACCGATTCACCAGGTGATGGCCGTTCGCCTTACCTGCCGCAAATCCAGCCATATCGCCTGATGCTAATACTTGCTCGCCTTCATCAGTAATTAAGACCAGCTCGCCCTGGACGATATAAATAAACTCATCCTGCGCAGAGTGCCAGTGCCTGAGCGCCGACTGACTACCCGGTGCGAGCGTGGTCAGGTTTACCCCAAAGTTTTTTAGCCCAGCCGCCTCGCCGACCCGCTGACGAGAGCGACCGGCGACCCGCGCTCTAAATTGCTCAGGATAGCTCGTGCTGCTTTCAACCGGAATAGACGCCAGATCAATTCGCATACCGTCCTCACTTTTGGAGAATTGCTAGTCAAAATTTTGGCTGCCAGCCAGGTTCGAGCGGAGTGGCCTGAAATTCGGGTAGGGCTTCAGCTCGTTCCGATAGCGCCGACAGTGCCGGATAGCGATCGCGCTTCACCACATCGGCAATCATATGCTGCGTCAACTGCCAGGCGACACAGACGGTGATGTCAGCTTGCGTGAGGCGATCGCCCACCAGCCAACCGGATGACGCATAGGGTTCAAGCAAGTCGTAGGCGGCGATCACCTGAGACTGAATGCGGCTTTGCCACGGCTGATACTGCTTGTCGGTAGGCCGTTTGCGCTCATACTCAATCTGCACAGTCTTGTCACAGGCGTTGAGACCTAAGCCAATTAATCGCAGCGATCGCTGATAGTTGGGAATCGTCTCTGGCATCAGCGATTTGCCCGCCAGCTTCTCGACATAAGCCAAAATCAGCGTCGAATCCATCAGCACTTCGCCGTCATCGCAAATCAGCGTCGGGGCTTTGATCAGCGGATTGATTTGGCTGAATTCGTCAATATTGCGAAAGACAGATAGGAACTTGTGGTCGAAAGGGAGATTGAGGTGATGAAGGGCGATCGCCACCCGCCGCACATAGGGCGAATCAAGCATTCCAATCAGCTGCATGGCGCTGCCTATCGTCAGTTACTTCTCTAGAAAATCATATCTGTAGACCAGCGCCCATCTATTTATCAGATAGCGCCGTTCACCTCAATCGATAGCCCTCACGCAGGCAACGCCTGAAAAATTTCCGCTATCAACGCCTTAGTCTTATCGTCTAGCAGTCGCCAGTCCACCTCGCCCTGCTCATCTAGCAAACGAGCATCTGCCTCAAGGGGCCTATCTTCCTCAGCGTTTGAGCTATAGTCCACCGCACAGACCTGATAGCACAGCGCCCAGATATCCACCGTTTGCGCCGCGCTGTCAGCTTTTGTCAACCTCAGCGTGTAGAGCGGCGCAGGCTGAGGCAGCTGAGACATCAAATCTTCTACCCGGTCGTGCGTTTCAGTCGGTACACCGTGGAGCTGCTTTTGTAGCGTTGCGTAGTCTGACTTTTGCGCATCGGTCGTGCCAGCTGGCCAGATCAGCTCCTCTTCGTAATTCCCCTGCCAGGCCGTCTCATCGAGCTGCTTGCGAATATTGTCAATTACCCGAATCAGCGCGGGCTGCATGAGCTGCTCTATCTGAGCTTTTGCCAGGGGTGTAGCAAATTTTGGCATCGCGTTTAAGCCTCCCTTCTCCTCGAACTTATTCCATCCGAAACCAGGCAGTCAGTGCCACCGCTAAGCCATCGGCAGCGTCATCCGGCTTGGGAATACTCTCTAGCTTCAGCTCGCGGGCAATGGCATCTTGCACTTCTACTTTATCGGCATTGCCGTGCCCAGTAATAGACTGCTTAATCTGCGCAGGCGTAAATTCTACAAAGGGCAAATTGCGCTGAGCCAGCACCAGCATCACCACGCCCCGAGCCTGCGCCACCAAAATGGTATTCCCCATCCGATAGAAAAACAGCTTTTCAATCGAAACCAGGTCCGGCTGATACTCATCGATCACGCTGTGCAGGTCGTCGTAGATGGTGCACAGCCGTTTGCCTGTATCCGTCCGCGCCGGAGTTTGCACCACGCCATAGTCAATCACGCGAATATCGGGCGAGAGGTCGCGCTTTTTCGCCGGGTCGTATTCAATCACGCCAAACCCTAAAATCGCCAGCCCTGGATCGAGCCCCAGAATACGTTCGCCCATGCTGCCCTATCTGAAACTATGCTTGAGCGAGCTATCTGACCCCAGCGGGCTGACGACCATTGGCAGTCATATCCGGCTCTGCAACGCCAAAGGTTTTGCTAAAGGTTTTTTCTACCTTGTAGCCCGAATCAATCGATTCTAGAGGATCTTTGCGGAGGCGATGGCGCAGGCACAGGGCAATCACGCGCTGCACATCTTCGAGAGTCACTTCGGTGCGGCCTTCATAAGCGGCCAGCGCTTTAGCAGCTCGGTTGGTGACAATATCACCGCGCAAACCGTCCACATCCAGCTCTGAACACACTTCAGAAATTTTCAGCCGATAGTCATGCTCCAAATTGACCTCTCTTAGCCGGTTTTGAGCCTCAATAATCTTTTGCTGAAGCGCTTCCTGATCGGTCTGACACTGGGTCGAGAAAGCTTCGGGGTCGCGGTCAAATTCAGTCCGCTGCTCAACAATTTGCACCCGTAGCTCCGGGTCGCGCACGGTGCGAATTTCGGCGTGCATTCCAAATCGATCTAGCAGCTGAGGGCGCAGCTCGCCTTCTTCAGGGTTACCCGAGCCGATCAGCACAAACTGAGCCGGGTGACGAATCGAAATGCCCTCCCGCTCGACCGTATTCCAGCCGGAAGCGGCAGAGTCGAGCAGGACATCGACCAGGTGGTCATCGAGCAGGTTGACTTCATCGACATAGAGCAGGCCACGATTGGCTTTTGCGAGTAAACCGGGTTCAAAGGCCTTAACGCCTTCAGCGAGCGCTTTTTCAATATCAATGGTGCCGCACACGCGGTCTTCAGTTGCGCCCAGGGGTAAATCGACCATGGGCACTTTCTTAGAGGCAGTGGCGATTTCTTGGCCTTCGCGCTCTGCCTGAACGTCAGGATTGCCAGGGGCGCGGTTGAACGGGTCATCGGCGACGACTTCTATGTCGGGCAGCAGGTCTGCTAGGGCGCGAATGGTGGTAGATTTGCCAGTGCCGCGATCGCCCATAATCATCACCCCACCGATCTTCGGGTCGATCACGTTAAGGATCAGCGCTAGCTTCATATCTTCTTGGCCGATCACCGCAGTGAAGGGAAATACGGCGCGGCGGGCGGGCGGCTTAGCAATACTCACAGGCTTGAAAAATATGTGATGAAGGGCTTAACCATTGTGCCACAGGAGACCCTGTCTAAAT
>JBBSNR010000121.1:0-8363 GCA_038260635.1 Phormidesmidales cyanobacterium | reverse complement strand
TTTAATCTTCTTTGAACAGCTTTCAGAGGTTATCCACCGTTTTCTCAAAAGTTTTCCACAGATTTTGGATAGTTTTCCACAGGCTTTGACGCAAGATCAGTAGCTTCACGGTTTTCTTGGGATTTTGAACGGCAGGGCCAACAAATATGAGAAAAATAACGATTCATAAAAACATATGTAACAAAAAAGACCAAAAAATACCGATTTTACGTTATCTCACATCAACGCAAAATAGCTGTTCCAAGTTTTTTTATCATTGACAAACCCTGCCCATCTACCCAAAATAGTCAAACCACCTGCCGGCAGCGCAGAGACTACTTAGAGGCCCTCAATGCAATTAACCGTAAGCATCTTGGCGGAGATACCTGAAGAACTTCACGAATCTCTAAAAAGCTTTCTCGAAACTCACCCTGCCTGGGATCAAGACCGTGTCTATGCAGCAGCGGTTTCGCTATTTTTGCTTCAGAACGGCCAGAGCCAGGGCGATCGCACCCCCTCACGAGTATATTTAGACACGCTATTCAACTACGCTCACTAGCTCGTTCGGCTATTGACTTGTGACTATCGACCCCTGACTATCGACACTTGACTATTGACTTAACTTATCCGTCTCTGCCAGAACAACCAAAATCCCAACCCGATCAACCGGTTAGCTTAGCTCAGGGCAATGATCCCAGCCTACTCACGCCCAGCTAGATAGGGCAAATGTAAGTAGAATCAGCGCGTATTGTTACTACTCCAGACCGTAAAAACTCCCCATCGGTCGGCAGTTTGGGTATAGTTAAGTTAAGTCGTAAGATTAAGTGCTATATAGCCATGTCTGTCAATCCTGCTGATCGGGTAGCTACCCATCGGACGGCGACGCAGGATTCTTTGCTACTTAGAGAAGTATTACAGAGTATTAACGCGCAAAGCTGCCCGAGAACTTATAACTTTCATATGCATACCAACTGCTCTGATGGGAAACTCACTCCCACCGAGTTGATGAATCAGGCTGTAGACATTGGCCTGACTGGTATGGCAATTACTGACCATCACAGCGTCAAAGGCTACTACCGGGCCTGTCAGTGGATGGAAGACTGGCGCTGGCATAACCCATCTAGCTGGGGTCGTAAGCGCAAACAGGGTGCAAAAGTACTGCCAAAGCTCTGGGCAGGCATAGAAATTACCGCTTTCCTCGCCGATACAGACGTTCACATATTAGGTTACGCCTTTAAGCCAACCGCTGAGGACATGAAACCCTACATCAAAGGCGGCGCACCCAAAGGCGAAGACCGGCAGGCCGACCGCGTCATTCAGGCCATTCAGACCGCAGGTGGCATTGCTGTACTGGCCCACCCCGTTCGCTACCGCACCGACGAAAATACGCTGATTCAGGCGGCAGCACTGCTTGGCATTGATGGGGTTGAGACTTATTACGCCTACGACAATCCTAAAACCTGGCGACCTAGCCCCGGCAAAACTGAGCGCGTCAAAGCCCTCGCCCATGAGCACAGCCTGCTCAGCAGTTGCGGCACTGACACTCACGGCAAAGTCCTAACCAAACGACTCTGACTAGAAAAAGCCGCCTGGTCTCCCGAGGCGGCTTTAGTTTAGGAATTCACAGGGAAGAAAATTCGGCAGGGGCGCTAAACTAGGCTGATTTAGCGCGACACAGATCTTCAGCTACACAGCCATAGAAGACATCAGCATAATTAGCCCGACACATCCGGCAATGAAGAGCAACCCCAGCCCAACCGATTGGCCCAGACCGACTTTGCGTGAAACTTTCATAGTGGGGACAGGCCATTGAGCCTTTACAACCGTATACCTCAACACTAATGTAGCGATCCCCAGGTCACTCATTTAATGAACAATCAGCAAACAAAAGTAACGACACTTAAAGATTATGAGGGCACCAACCGAGTATCATTAGCCGACTCATTGCCCACGACCGGCAAAATTTCCGTTTTGGCAGATTCAACGCTCGGGATCATCAAGCGAACAACGCTCTGCCATCACCCTGTGCCCCTGACTACAAACAAGCGTAAACCAACGCTCAGAAACCAGCTCACTCGCGCTGTTTTCTAAACAGGCCTAATGCTTGTTCAGGAAATATTTACGCTATTCATCTGCTAGCAGTCCGTCCTCGGTCTGTTCGCTGATAGAACTTGAGGCGGCACTTTACTCAGCTGCACCTTCTGGCAAAGAGTCTACACATCCCTCTGGCATATAGATGACATCGATCTTCACCTGATACTGAGTGAGGGCTTCTGGTTGACCAAAATCAGTATTCTCTACCGCTTCGAGCGCTTGGCGATTGAGCACTTCATAGCCTGTGCTCTTGAGCACTGTGGCATTAGTCTGCGTGCCATCAGGATTGACGAGCACGCCGACTAAACCGTAGGACGGCGAGATATCTTTGCAGACTTTGAACTGAGAGTCGATGGTGAGTTCAGCCGTATCGGCGGCAATGTTACCCTTACCCTCGTAAATAGCGACTAGCCAGTCTTCTGTGTTGGCCGCTGCCGCTTCTTCTGACACGTTGGTATTGTCGTATGTGAAATCATCTCTCAGTTGGGATGGGTCGCCCTGAGCGGGATCTGCGGTCGCCGCCCCTGGAGTCGCCGCTGCCGTATATTCAGGTTCAGCTTGGTCATCGGTTGCGGTCTCTGGCTGATTAGCGCCAGCCTCTTGAGTTCTAGCTAAAGCTTCGGCTAGCGTCAGCCCTCTTTGTGCGGGTAGCTGTAAGTCGTCGGCACTTCCAGATTGACTACTGCCAGGTTCGACAGCGCCGCTATTTTCACCATCTTCGCTCAAATCGGGAATGGGAGCAGTAGCCGGGTCAGGTGATGACGGTACGAATCCAGCTGGTGGAGTAGGGGAAATGGGTAGAGAGATGCTGGGCTGGCGAGTGAATGATCGGGTAGAAGACGGATTATTCCCAACAACAGGACGGCGCTGAGTCGTTTGTGGCAGTGTTGCCGAGGGGAAAGGAGCCGCCGCTGTCCGCCTTTTTTGCTCAGTGGGGTTGGGCACAAATGGCAGACCTGAAGGTAGAGCTAGGCTACCTAGCCCGGTCAGGTCTGACGATTGGCGGTCTGGCTGAGCAAAGTCGGGCAGGCGATTTTGCTCAGCGGGGCTGAGCTGTACGAGTGGCACAATCGTTTCTTCGGCATCTGCCTGCTGAGCCGCCTCCGAAAGCGCTGCAAACGACAGATTCGTCTTGGGCCCAAGGATTAAAAAAGCGGCGTGGGCAGCAACCGACAGCAGCACACCTATGCCAGTAGGTCCGACTGCTCTAGTCAGTCTAGCGAGGGGGCGGATAGCTGAACTTACTTGAGGAGGGATGGCCATAGGGGAAAGAAAACTGAGCTGATATTTAAGCGTAGGTCAAGAAGCTAGCAGTGCTGGTTGCGCTATATGCCAATTTTAGGTCGCCAGCTGCCCGGTTGGGGATCGGCACCTGAGTTTGCATAGTCTCTAGCTTTTATAGTCTATAGAGCGCTCCTGGCACTGCACAATCAGCAGAGAAAAATAAGGCAGTTTCAAATGGGGATAGTTTTGCAAGCCAGCGTAGATTTTTTGGTTGGTCCTAGTTGCATTTTCTACCACGTAGCTGCGCTCTAAAAGCTGATGCTGTGCCAAAATTTGCCATACCTGAGCATAGACGCTGCTCACCTTCATTAACACCACCACCTCTGCCCAGTTCAACGCGGCGGCCAGCTCGCTGACGGTATATAGCGCCGGTAAAATAGCCAGACGCTCGGACTGGCAGGTCAGAGGAATGCCTAGAGCCGCAGCCGCAGCCATGGGTGAAGCCACTCCTGGAATCGCCGCTGTCTTAGCAGTAGGCTGCTGCTGCTGGAGGCTTTGAGCCAGGTAGGTAAACGTACTGTAGAAGCTCACATCCCCTTCACAGGCAAATACCACATCGCCTGTTTTCAGATAGGGCCAAACGCACTCAGCGGCCCGACGCCAGGCTGCCGCCAGCTGCTGCGAGTCGGTTGTGTAGGGAAAGGTTAAGGGCAATCGCTGCTGCTCAGCAGCCAGCCAGGGATCGATCAGCTGCTCAGCGACGCCAGGCTGACCGCTGAGACCCGCTGGGAAAGCGACTACTGGCGCTGCTCGCAGCTGTCTCAACGCTCGGACGGTGATCAGCTCGGGATCGCCAGGGCCGACGCCAATTCCATAGAGCGTGCCAGCTGGATTGTCCTGTTGAGGGGACGGTTGTTTTTGCAAAGCTTTGAGTCGGCTAATATAGTAAACAAATATTATTGCTTAGAGCGCTCTATTCAACCTAGCCAGACTTTTTGCCTGCTACTTTATGCCTCTACCCACGGTGATCTTGCCGGGATATCTCGCCAGTGCTCAGCCCTACCAGGAGATGGCGAAGGCGCTGGCCGAGCAGGGTTTTCCAACTGTAACGGTGCCGCTGCGTCGCCGCGATTGGCTGCCGACAGTGGGCGGACGTTCAGTTATTGGCATTATTCAGGCTTTGGATGCCACCGCTCAGCGAGCCATGATCGACCACGACTGTAATGGCGTTAATCTGGTCGGCCATTCAGCCGGTGGGTGGATTGCTCGGATCTATCTGGGCGAAATTCCTTACGATATTCACGCGAGCGATCGCCAGCGCACTTTTCCCAGACCTGCGAGATCCCACGTCAGAACATTGGTCACCCTGGGCACTCCCCACACCAGCCAGGAGCGCTGGACCCGTAAAAACCTGGACTTTGTCAATCAAGCCTACCCAGGTGCTTTTTATGACGACGTGAACTATGTCTGCGTTGCTGGCAAAGCCATTGAGGGGGAAAAGGCTGACTGGTTCACCTTTAACAGCTATAAAATCACAGGCGGCGATGGGTTTGTCTGGGGAGATGGCATTGTGCCGGTCTCGGCTGCCCATTTAGACGGCGCTACTAGCCTCACACTGGACCAGGTTTTTCACTCGCCGCGCCCCAACCATCTCTGGTACGGCTCTAAAGCCGTTGTCAAAGAGTGGAGCCAGTGGCTAGCTTGAACCGGGTTCGGGCATTGCCTCCGGGGTTGGTACAGCAACCCCTTTGCCATCAGCGACGGGCTTGGCATCGGGCTGCTCGGCGTTGGGCGCTTTAGCCTCTTCTTTAGTGGGCTTGACAATCTGTCTTGAGGGCTTGCGCGTTCCCGATAGTCGCTTAATCAGCTGCGGAGTAGGGTCGTGCAGCAAATAGATCAGCTTGCTGTTCACTTGCCAGTTGGTTTCACCTAAGGCTACTTCTAGCTGATCGTTTTGCTCAGTGACTAAAGGGACGATATCGCCTTCGCGAATCAGCTTGTTAACCTGGTCGCGCTGGGCAGCGATCGCATCGGCAGTAAAGTCATAGACGCCTTTTTGCACCGCATCGTCCGCAATAAAGGTATTCCACTGCTTCACCGGCAGTCGGGGGGTGCGCAGGTCGCCTCGAATTTTGGCATCGGGTTCGCCTGCTTCGGTACGGGGCATCACCGCAAATACTCGGGGCGGCTGAAACTCTTCTTGAGCGCGCTCAGCGATGACAGAGTTAACCTCGCCATTATTGGTAATCGCTAAAAACGTGCCCATAGAGCTCAGACCCGCTTCTTCTAAAATCTCCCCATTCATCGCTGAGCCAACGTACGTCTCAAACCCTTCAGCCTCAGCTTTTTCGCAGGCAGCCTGATCGGTGTCAATCACCACAACCGACTCACCTTGATCTTTAAACAAGCGACCAATCGCCAGCCCTAAAGGATTGCAGCCCACAATCACCACCCCAGTGGCGCTGCTAGAAGTCACGCCGAGCAGCTTAGCCAGGCTTCGCGCCGTCAAGCCTTGGGCAAACACCGTCAGCATAATCGTCAAAAACACCAGCGCTTTAATCGAATCGCCGCCGTTGATGCCGCGCTCGGTCAGCAAAATGGCAAACAGAGAAGCCACCGAAGCTGACACAATCCCCCGAGGCGATATCCAGCTCATGAATGTTTTCTGTCGCCAGTTGAGATCGCTATTCCAGGTGCACACCCAAATATTCAGCGGACGCACCACCAGCATCAGCACTAGCACCGTTAGCACCGATCCCGGCCCGAGTTCAAACACACTGGCAATAGAAAGATCAGCTGCTAGCAAAATAAACAGCACCGACACTGAGAAAATCGTCAGCTGCCCCTTAAACCGCCGCAGCAGGCGCTCCTCAGGAATAGAAATTGCCCGGACCACAATCCCCGCTACCACCGCCGCCATCAGCCCCGATTCGCCCCGCACGCTCTGCGCCAAGCCATAGAGCCCCCAGATGCCCGCCAGCACAACCAGATTGCGCAGCTCATCTGAGAGAAAATCGGCCTGCCTCAGGAACAGGGCCATCAGCGCACCGCCACCGCCGCCGATCGCAACACCAATCCCCAGCCGCGCTAACAGCCCGCCCAGGATAAAAGCCGGATTAGTGTCCCCGTTCAGAATAATATCGAGCACGACCACTGCTAAAATCGCCCCCACCGGGTCGATTAAGACGCCCTCTCCCTCTAGCAGGGTAGAGACCTTGCGCTCTGCGCCCACCTGCTTTAGCAGCGGCGTCACCACCGTCGGGCCAGTGACGACGACCAGCGAGGCGTACAAAAAGGCAATCGACCAGGGAAACTCCCCCAGCCAGTGAGCCGCCATCCCACCACCTATCAGCGTGATGAATGTGCCAATGGTAATCAGATTGCGCAGACTGCCCGAGACCTTACCGATTTCTTTCAGCTCTAGGCTCAGTCCGCCTTCAAACAGAATCAGCGCTACACACAGCGAGACAATTACTTCTAAGCCAATACCTAAGCTCTGAGGCGTTATCCAGCCCAAGCCGTCTGTGCCCAAGACGATGCCAAAGATCAGCAGCAAAATGATGCTGGGCAGCTTTAGATAAGCCCCTGCTACCTGAGCAGAAATCCCCGCTAAGACAGTTAAAACGATTTGCAGGGTGATTTCAAAAGGCGCTTCCATATAAATATAGGTGGCCAGCAGCAGCGGCTAGCAACAAATGTGGCGCGGCAGCCGGAAGAAAATAGATTGGCGCTCCAGCCGGATCACCTAGCATAGCGCTTTGGGCGGACGGCAAAACCAGGAAAGCTGAGCGCCCCAATCAGCTATAGCAAGCCTCATTTGGCGGTTCAGCCATCAGCGAAGACTCAGCTTGGGCTAAGGCAACTACTATAGCGGAATCTCTTCGACGCTGTCAGCGGTGAGCTGGCTGGCAGCTTGCAGCAGTCGCTGGGGGTCCGTAGGTGAGGGCGTAGAGGGGGAGGCGCGATCGCAGCGCAGATTAAAAGGGCAGCGATCGCACAGACCTTTCTCGACCGCTACTTTTGGGAAATCAGCCTGCTGCTGCATCCAGGTTAGCCGCTCCGTTAGCCGCTGCAAGTCTTTCTGGGTGGACCGGTGCTGCGCCTCAGTGTAGTCAAATCGGTAGCAGCTAGGTTCTTTGCCCGCCGTCTCGCTCGCCGTTTCATTGCCTAAACGGACAAACCAGTAAGTCATCGACAGCTGCTCTGGATTCAGCTTTGTCGTCTCACACAGCACGTATAGATACAGGCGGGTCTGCCAGTCACCCTGCAACCAGACCTGACGCGGCGGCTGATGATGGGTTTTCCAATCAAAAATTTGCCCCCGTTTCTCAGAGAGTACAACCAGGTCGTAAACGACTGTTAGTAAGTAGTCGCCAAACGCCAGCGTGCGACGGTGCTCGCTCCGGCTAAAAGCGTCAGGCAAATGCTCAAACACCTCGGGCGCAGCTTCAGTCAGCGCCGCCATACTAGCGGCCATGTCCGCGTTTGCCCCTGAGAGCACCTCTACAGGCAAATCGAGAGCCCGCTGCTGCATCAGCAGATGAAACTGACTGCCCCACTGAACGGTAGCTTGCTGCTCATACGTAGCCGGCCCTGAGAGCGCATCAAAAAAGACGTATTGATATTTACGCGGGCAGGCATCCAGCAGAGTGAGGTGGCTTTGAGAAAGAGAGAGCATTACTTGGTCAACACAAACAAACTGCCCTGATTGCCTCGGCCAATGCGCAAATCACTATCTAGATAGGTAATCTCTAACCAGCCCTGCTGACGGTCTGCATTGATAGAGAAGTCGATGCCCTGTAGCAGATTCAGTTTCTCGGTCGATTCTAGCTGCTCAATCAGTTGGGCTGGTGACCGGTAGCCGAGCAGTCGCTGCAAGCCCAGTACCGCCCGGTTAAACTTCACATTGACGCGGCGTTTAGACAGCGAGGGATCGGTCGGTTCTACGGCATCAGGCTCTAAAGGGGCTGGCTCAAAATTAGCCGCCACTGAGACTAGCCCCTCACAGTAAGGCAGGCTCCTCACCTCAGCGATATTGTAAAGACACGACAGTGAGGGGCGAACGC
>JBBSNR010000120.1:0-8393 GCA_038260635.1 Phormidesmidales cyanobacterium | reverse complement strand
GCTGAGTGGGTCGCGCCTGGTCGTAGGCCATCTGTAGTGCCGCCGCCGCAATGGTGCGAATATCGTATTCCTCGGCCAGCTGAGACACAATCGGTAAAAAGGAAGCCACCCGCTCGCTGGTAATCGCATCGCGCACTCGGGCCTGTAGCTTTTCGAGATGACGCGCAGCAATCTCAGCTTGAGTCGGCACCTTGCAGTATTCCACCGGCTTGTTAAACCGTTTTTCCACTCGGGTGAGCTTGTACTTTTCTAGCGTGCCCACGATCGAAACGGCGCGGCCCTCTTTTCCGGCGCGGCCAGTTCTACCAATGCGGTGCACATAGCTATCTAAGTTGTCTGGCAGCTCGTAGTTAATCACATGGCTGAGGTCGTCAACATGAATGCCCCGCGCCGCAATATCGGTTGCCACCACCCAGCGCACCTGCCGCTGACGAAAGCGCTGTAGCAGTCGCTCTCGCTGAGACTGCGTTAGGTCGCCGTGATACTCGTCGGCGCTGTGGCCTGCTGCTTGCAGCTGGCGAGTGAGATCAGCCGCCGTCCGCCGGGTGCGCACGAAGATGATGGCCGATTCGGGATCTTCTATTTCTAAAATGGGCATCAGCGCTCTGGGCTTAGTCCAGCCTTTGGGCACCACATAGGCAATCTGTTTAATGCGGGCGGTCGCGGCCTTCTGCGGCTCAACGCTAACCGTCACCGGAGACTTGAGAAAGCGAGCGGCCAGCTTTTGAATCGCCGGGTCCATCGTGGCTGAGAAAAAAGCCGTCTGGCGCTCGTCGGGCGTATGCGACAAAATCTTTTCTACATCTTGGATGAAGCCCATATTGAGCATCTCATCGGCTTCATCCAGCACCATCACACTGACTTGATCCAGCACCAAGCCGCCTCGCTCAATCAGGTCAATCACCCGGCCAGGCGTGCCGACGACAACTTGAGACCCTCTTTTCAAGCGCTGCAACTGCTGCCCAATAGACTGCCCGCCGTAGACAGCTGTGACTTTCAGCTGCCGATCCACCGTAAAGCCCTGCATGGCCTGACTCACCTGCATCGCCAGCTCCCGAGTCGGCGTTAATACCAGCGCCTGCACGTAGCGATTGCTCACATTGACCTGCTCCAAAATGGGCAGCGCGAAGGCGGCAGTTTTCCCTGTTCCTGTCTGCGCCAGACCGACTGCGTCATGACCCGCAAGCAGATGGGGAATGGTCTGAGCCTGAATTGCTGTTGGCTTAGTGAAGCCCATATCGGTCAGATGTTTGACGCGATCAGGCGAGAGTCCTAAATCAGCAAATGAAGAGGTCATGTGGTTCCTTGAGATGAAATTGAGACGGAGAGGCTAGATGCTTAGTAGCCGGTGTCAAGTAGGGGTCTATGCCAGCGTCAAAACTGGTGCGACGACAGCGCCAAAAAGGTCGTAGGCATCTGCCGATTCAATGGTGACCGGCACTAGCTGACCCAGCACGGCCTGACCTTTGGCATACACCAGGCCATCGACATCGGGAGCAAACCGGGCGCTGCGGCCAATCAATTCACCCGTCGATGGATTTTCTTGCTCAATCAGCACGTCCACAGTGCGGCCTACCTGGGTTTGGTTGCGCCGAAAGGAGATTTCCTGCTGAGCGATCATCAGCGCGTCGCGGCGAGCGTCTTTGACGGACTGCTCAATCTGGTTCGGCAGGTCGTAAGCGGCAGTGCCTTCCTCGGGGGAAAAGGTAAAGACGCCGACGTGGTCGAACTCATGACGCTGTACAAAGGCTTTGAGATGCTCAAAGTGCTCGTCGGTTTCACCGGGGAAGCCCACGATGAAGGTGGTCCTCAGGGTGGCTTCGGGCAAAGCCTGCTTGAGATTTTGAATAATCTGGTCGTTGACCTGTCCTTGCCAGGGGCGATTCATTGCCCGTAGGACTTCTGGGTGGGAGTGCTGTAAGGGCAAATCCAGGTAAGGCAGGGCGTTGGGTGTGTCTTGAATAGCACTGATGACAGCCGGGGTGAGGCCAGTGGGATAGGCGTAGTGCATTCTCACCCAGGGCACATCGACTTCGCCCAGCGCGCGGAGCAGCTCTGCCAGCTTGGGCTTGCCGTAGAGATCGACGCCGTAGTTGGTGGTGATTTGAGAAATTAAGATGATTTCTTGGACGCCTTGGGCGGCGAGCTGGTGAGCTTCGGCAACGATGGATTCGATGGGGCGCGATCGCTGCTTACCGCGCAAATGCGGAATAATGCAAAAGGCACATTTGTAGTCACACCCTTCAGCCACTCGCACATAGGCCACCCCTTCTGAGGTCGTGCGATAGCGAGGCACCGTTTCATCGGCAATGTAGGTCGGCTCAGCAGAAATCGCCTGCACGCGCTCACCCGCCTCTGCCCGTTCGATGACATCGACTATTTTGTGGTAATCGCCTGTGCCTACCAGGGCGACGGCTTCGGGAATTTCTTCTAGCAGCTCACCTTGAAAGTGCTGAGCCAGGCAGCCGGTAATCACAATCTTTTTATTGGCTTCAGCCAGCTCGACCAGGGTGCGAACCGACTCTTCTCTAGCCGACTGAATAAAGCTACAGGTATTGACAATCACGTAGTCTGCGAGTTCTTCGTTAGCACCGACGCCATAGCCCGCTTCGGCTAGCAGCCCCAGCATGTGCTCGCTATCGACTCGGTTTTTCTCACAGCCTAAGTGCGAAACTGCAATCGTGGGTTTTTGTCCCATGAAATACTCTCTTTAAAGGTGGCCTGACAACACAAAGCAGGTGTAGCGATCGCCCTGTGGAATGGCCCCGTACAGCTATAAACTGACCCAGCAATCTTCTACCTCAAAAATCATAACATAACTATACAATTGACGAGAGAAAAACGGCTGGCTCCTGACTGGGGCGGTGGTGCCCAATCTTTGGCTCAACTTCTGCTCAAACTCTTAGCGTTCGCTGAGCGTTGGCTGTTAAGGTAGATCGAGGTCTTGAGCTAGCGCTGAGCTAAATAGCCACAGATCCGCTCTATAAAACAACGACGTGACGAGTCCGAGATAATAACCCCGTGGACTTAACCCAGATTTTCGGAACGGCAAATCCTGCGATTGGCGTCGTTCATTTGCTGCCTTTGCCGACTTCTCCGCGCTGGCAAGGTGACCTGCAAGCGGTGATCGCCCGCGCTGAGCAGGAGGCGACGGCTTTGGCTTCAGGCGGTGTGCATGGCCTGATCGTAGAAAATTTCTTTGATGCGCCTTTTCCTAAATCGCGGGTAGACCCGGCGGTGGTCAGCGCTATGAGCCTGGTGGTGCAGCGCCTGAAGCAGCTGGTAACCCTGCCGATTGGGATCAATGTGCTGCGTAACGATGCCCGCAGTGCTCTGGCGATCGCTACCTGTACAGAGGTTAGCTTTATCCGGGTCAATGTGCTCACGGGCGTGATGGCGACCGATCAGGGGCTCATAGAAGGCGAAGCCCATGAAATTTTGCGCTATCGGCGCGAACTGGGCAGCGATGTCAAAATTCTGGCAGATGTCCTGGTCAAACACGCTCGCCCGCTGGGGACACCCAACTTGACGACAGCGGTGCAGGACACTATTTTTCGGGGATTGGCCGACGGGGTAATTCTATCGGGGTGGGCCACCGGCAGCCCGCCGAGTTTGGAAGATTTGGAATTGGCCCAGGCAGCGGCTGGCAAGACGCCTGTGCTAATTGGGAGCGGGGCGAGCTGGGAAAATATTCCTCAGCTCATTCGCGCGGCTGACGGGGTGATTGTCTCTAGTTCGCTAAAGCGCAAAGGCCAGATTGAGCAGGCGATTGACCCGATTCGGGTGCGGCAGTTTGTCAGCGCATTAGAGCAGGGGCTGGCCGCTCGCAGCGAAGCGCTCATTCCGCCAGCTCATTCGATGCCAGTCAGATAGCTGTGACAGATTCCTGCACGATCACGGGTATTTTTGTCTAAGATTCTCTATGGGCACCCGCTCCAAAATTTCAAGCGCCGATTTTTAAAGACTTTACTCGCCAGGCATTCGCCCAGGCATTTGCTATGAGACGCCGCCGCCAGGAAACGCTCTGGATTCACCGCTGGTCGCGCCCGCTGATTGGGGCGATCGCTGCCATTGGCGCAGCGGGGACTGGCTACCTGACCGTTGTGAAATTGATGAATAAGACGGCGGCTTGCTTGGGGGGGTGCGATCGCGTTCTCTCCAGCGAGTGGGCAACGGTCTTTGGCCTGCCGCTGACGCTGTTTGGCTTTTTGTCCTACCTATCTATGCTGGTGCTAGCCGTATCGCCGCTGCTGGTCAACATTGAGAAAAACAAAGCGCTGCGCACCAAGTTAGAGGGTTGGACCTGGCCGCTTTTGTTTGTTGGCGCGACTGGCATGATGGTCTTCAGCGGCTTTTTGATGTACGTGCTGACTACCGAAATCAAGTCGGTTTGCCTCTACTGCATTGCTTCAGCCACGATGACGGTGCTGATGTTTTTGCTCACGCTGCTGGGGCGTCGCTGGGATGATCGCGGTCAGCTCTTGTTTACCGGCGCAATTGTGGCAACGCTAGCGCTGGTGGGCACGTTTGGCATTTACGCCGTACCCGGTGGCCCGCTGAACTCCGGGGCGCAGGCCGCTGATGGGGCTCAAGTCGAAGGCGCAGGCCCGGCGATTACGACGGCCTCTGGAGAGGCCGAGATTGCTCTAGCCCAGTACCTTAGCGACAGTGGGGCAGAGATGTATGGCGCTTACTGGTGCCCTCACTGCCACGACCAAAAGCAGCTGTTTGGCAAGGAGGCCGTTGCGCAAATGCCCTACGTAGAATGCGCGCCGGATGGACTCAACTCACAGACTGAGGTGTGTCAGGCTATTCCAGAAATTAAAGGCTTTCCGACCTGGGAAGTAAACGGTCAGTTTTTAGAAGGGACTCAAACCCTGGAGACGCTGGCAGCCGTCTCTGGCTATGAAGGCTCCACAGATTTCACCAACTGACGCAGTGCATCAAGCGGGCTGAGCGCAGTCGTAGGCGCTTCGCCTTCTCTTGTTTGCCTTCTTTTGTCTGCCTTCTCTGGGAGCAGCCCGGCCTCTTACAGTTCTTCTGTTTCTAGTTCTTTAATCGGAACCGACTGCCGCTTTCTCTCTATCGTCTCTAGTTCTGGGGCTCTGGCTGGAATCAGCTCTTTCTGCCGCTCTTTGCGCTCTTCTAGCTTCAGCGGTAGCCGCACAGCTTGAGGCTGCTTTTCTTCGACGGTCTGGGCCTTGGGCAAGCTGCGCTCTAGTTCGCCCAGCGGTCTAGGAATGACCATCACTGAGTTGAGTTCGCCAATGCGCTCAGCTTCGTTCATGCCTGCTTCCACGGCGATTACCACGTTGGAGAGTGAGCCCTGAATAATAATTGTGCAGAGCCCTTCGCCAATGGTTTCATGAGAGAGCAGCGTAATTTCGGCTGATTTGGTCATCGCGTCAGCCGCACCGACCATCGCCGGAAAGCCTCGGGTCTCTAGCAGACCAATGGCACTGCCGCCCATCGACTGGCCCACCCCTTCGAGATCTTCTAGCCGAGCGGTAATCGGTAGAACCGCCTCCAGATTAGCCATTGGTCGAGGAATCATAGAGGAGGAAATAAACTGACCAAACTGCTGGGCAGTCTTTTCGCCTGCATGAACTGCCATCCGCACATCGGCAACGCCGCCCCTGACAATGACGGTGCAGTGGCCGCCACCGGTCTTTTCGTAGCCGACCAAAAATACGTTGGCAGACTTCATCATGGCATCGGCTGTGCCAATAATTGCTGGGAAGCTCGTCGTCGAAACCATACCCAGCGCCGTATCGTGCAGCCAATTGCGGGCGGTTACGGTCGGCCTACGAAGGGGAGTAGCATCTGAGTGCATACGTTTAAGAAGAGGAGTGATCGTTCAGCGGCTGTCGGTTGGGAAACAGCGCTGAAATAAGTTCGTTCACCTGTGATTTGCCGGATACCTGATGGTTAGCGGCGGGCGCAGTGAGTGATGACGAGCCATAGCCTGATTGTACGCCATTAGTTGAGGAGCCGTTGTGGGTGCCGTTCACTGACCCGTTGGTCTGATTCAACGGCTGGCTGAAGGGCTGATTGAGCAGCGGCGGCGGCACAAAGGTGCTGGACTGATCGCTGAGGCTGGGAACCGATATGGGCTTGGGCCCGACTGGCCCCGGCTCGACAAAAGTATTTTTGAACGCTTCCGGTCGAGCACTGACTGGCTGAGGGCTTTGCTGAGGGCGGCTGTATCCGCTGCGTTGCGCTGCATCCGCCTGAGCGCCGATCAATGTGTCGGGTGGCAGAATGCTGTCAGCAGCTACGGACGGATTGATCAGCGTACTGCCTGCACTCACGCAGGCGTTTACACCAATAGTGCCCTTACCGACGACTAATACACTGGCTCCCAGACTGACGCCTGCTGAAATCGTCAGCACGCCTGCCCGAGATTGCACGCACACGCCAGCGGCTAGACAGGCCCCTTTGCCGATCGCGATGCGACTGCCCGAGGCTGCCTGTAAAACCACACCGGGGGCGATCGCCGCCGATTCATCAATAGTGACATCGCCCATTACGCAGTAATGGGTCGAGCTGACGAGAGTGGGTTCCCTTTGGGTCACGTTGGTTACAGGGTGCTGACAGTGACTACAGGTCGCTTATGGGCGCTGAATAGTCGTCTCTAAGACGCGGCGCTTGGCCTGCGTATCGACGCCGATTAAACGGACATATTCGCCTTGGTGACGGGCCAGCTGCTTGCCGAGCGCCGAGATCGCTTCAGCCGGACGGCGGGCATCAATTGCTTCGCCAGTCTTCCAGATGCCGCTACGATAGCGCCGCTTGTCAGCATACTCAACCGAGATGCGGTGGCCCTGGTTCACCAGCTGCGTGACTTGGTCCATCACTTTGGATTCCAGTCCGCCGCTGCTGCCGTTATTGCCGCCGTTACTGCTGCTGTAGCCGCTGCTGCCGTAGCCACCGCCGACGCGATCGCTGCTGTAGCCGCTGCTGCCGTAGCTGCTGGGCTGCCCGCGATAGGCCGGGTCGTCGTAGTGGGGCGGGTTGGCATTAATCGGGTCTGGGCCTGTCCCAGAAACCCCCTGGCCTGGTTTCTGAATCGTCATTTCTATGACCCGGCGTTTCGCTTTAGGATCGATGCCAACGAGCTTCACATAGTCATCTCTGTGCTGCGCTAGCTGCTTACCCAGTGCCGAAATCGCTTCAGCCGGACGCCTTGCGTTAATGGCCGCGCCAGTTTTCCAAATGCCGCTGCGATAGCGCCGCTTGTCGGCATACTCAATAGAGATTTTGTGGCCCTGATTGACGAGCTGGGTTACTTGATCCATGACTTTGGGATCTAGGCTACCGCTGCTGCGATCGCCACCGTAGCCCTGGCGAGACTGGAGATAAGCGGGGTCGTCGTAATGGGGCGGATTCTCGTTGATGGGATCTTGCCCAGATCTACCTTGATTGCTCTGTGACTGATTTTGAGCGCCTTTTTTACCCGGCTTTTGGAGGGTGGTTGCTGCCGTCCGCGTCTTCATAGCAGCGTTAATGCCAAAAATGCGCACGTACTTATCAGCGTGCTCGTTGAGGAATCGCTGTAGCTGACTGATGGCTCCTGACTCATTGCGAGCTTGCAAGATCGGGGCAGTCTGCCAGATGCCACTACGATAGCGACGAGCGTCCGCGTATTCCACCCCAATTTGGTTGCCCTGACGAATGATTTGGCCAATGGCTTTGACCGCTTCTTCATCGCTACCGCCACTGATGTGGTGGCCCTGGCTGGAGCCCTGCGAATTGCTTTGTCTGGAACTCTGTCTGGAATCCTGTCTAGAATTTGAAGGGTGACCGCTGCTTACATTTGCCCCTGGCCGACTGGGCGAAACATCGACCGGCTTGCCATCAGCCCGCTGAATCGTGGTGTTGGCCGTGCGGCGGTTGACCTGAGGATCAATCCCAAACATCCGCACATATTCACCGCTGTGCTCATCTAAGCAGTGCTCTAGATGGGAAAACACTTCCTGCTCACGATTGGATTTGATCGGCGAACAAACTTTCCAAACGTTGCTTCGGTAGTGGCGCGGATCGGCGTGCTCAGTTCCAATCATGTAGCCGCTTTGCAGCAGATTACGGATCTCTTGAGCCACGCCCGGACTCAACTGCCCTGAGGCGTTGCTGCTGCCGTTGCCATTACTGCTGTAGTTGGAGCTGCTGTAGCTAGAACTGCTGTGGCTGGAACTGCTAGCCGCTCCCGACTTGGCATCAATACTGACCGGTCGGCCATCTGGGCGCTGGACGGTGACCATGCCCACTCGCCGCTTCACCTGCGGGTCAATGCCAAACATCCGGACATACTCCCCCGAATGCTCTGACAGACACCGCTCTAGAGCGGCAAATACCGACTGTTCTTGCGTGTCTTTAACAGGTGGGCAGGTTTC
>JBBSNR010000119.1:0-8432 GCA_038260635.1 Phormidesmidales cyanobacterium | reverse complement strand
TGGAAAGCGCGATCGCCCTATCTATTGCTTTGCAAATGGCGACGGCCAGTGAGGCGCAGCAACAGCAGCGGCTTTTGGCAGATCTAGAGATTTACAACCGTCGGCTCAGACGCGAAACGATTGAGCGTAAGCAGGCTGAGCAGGCCTGGCAGGAGAGCCAGCGACTCATTCAAGGCATCATCGATGCCAGCACTAATATTCTCTATGTCGACAGCTTTGCGGATGGCAGCAGCATCTACATCAGTCGCTGGTTGGAAAATGTTTTGGGCTATGAGCCCGATGACGTGCAAAAGCTGGGAGCGCAGTACCTACAGCAGCTCGTTCACGCAGAAGAAAAAGATCACATGATTTCAGAGCGGTGCAAACTGGCGACCATCAGTGATGGCGAGGTCGTAGAAAACGAATACCGCTTCCGTCATCGTCAGGGTAACTGGCGCTGGCTGCTGTGCCGCGAAACGGTATTTCATAGAGACGGACAGGGCCAGCCCACCCAAATTTTTGGCACAGCGACCGATATCACCAAGCTCAAGCACGCTGAAGCCGATTTGCAGGCATTCAACCAGGAGCTGGACCGGCTCGCTCGCATGGACGGGCTGACCCAGGTCGCCAACCGGCGCTCGTTTGATGAATACCTGGCGCAGGTCTGGCAAAATGTCGGCTTAGGGCACTCATCCCTAGCGCTCATTTTGTGCGATATCGACTACTTTAAAAGCTTTAACGATACCTACGGGCATCAGTCGGGAGACGAGTGCCTGAGAAAGGTGGCCAAATCGCTTGAGCAGTCTGTGAAACGCAGCACTGACTTGGTCGCTCGCTACGGCGGCGAAGAGTTTGCGATTATTTTGCCCAACACGAGCCGGGTGGGCGTTGAAAATGTTGCCCTGGAAATTCAGCGACAGATCCGGCAGCTAGCCATTCCCCACAGCCAGTCGCAGGTGAGCAGCTACATGACTCTGAGCTTAGGGATATCGACCATTAGCTCTGCTGAAAATAGTCACCCTGAGATGCTCATAGCCGCAGCTGACCATGGCTTGTACCAGGCCAAGTCCGAAGGCCGCGATCACTTCTGCTTCAGCGAAGCAGAAAACCCTTAGCGGTAATGCCACGAGTTACGGTCAGTAAAGCCCATGAAAACCAACGCTGCTCGCGCTTTAGACACCCTCGGCATTGATTACGATTTGTTGACCTACGCGGTAGATGAAGATCTCACCGCAACATTAACCGCGCAAAAGCTCGGATTGCCTTCAGACCAGGTGTTTAAGACGCTGGTAGTCAGCGGCGATCGCCACGGCGTAGCCCTAGCCGTGATTCCCAGCTGCTATCAGCTCGATCTCAAAGCACTGGCCCGGCTGAGCGGCGATCGCAAAATAGAAACCGTCCCCCTCAAGCAAGTGCAGCCCCTGACCGGCTACATTCGCGGCGGCGTCACTGCCCTGGCCTGCAAAAAGCCCTATCCCGTCTTTTTGGACGAATGGGCTCAGGTATACGAGCACATCGCCGTCTCAGCCGGAATGCGCGGACAGATGCTCTGGCTGCTGGCAGCTGACTACATCAGGGCAACGGGCGCTGTCATCGGCGCGATTTCTCAACAGGATTCAAACGCAGCCGGCTAACGCTGCACCAAAAACATATAGCCCCGGCTGCGAATAGTCACAATGAAATCGGGATCTTGAGTGTGGTCATTGAGCTTGATCCGCAGCCGGGAAATATGGACATCGACTGTTTTCGTATCGGCAGCGCTGCTGGCAGCGTAGCCCCACAGCGAGCTGAGAATGTCGCCTCTAGAAAAGATGTGGCCTGGTTTGCTAGCGAGCAGCTCTAGCAGGCGAAACTCAATTTCGGTCAGGTGCAGCTGGTGGCTCTGGCGGTAGACCCTGCGGGTGATCGGGTCGATAGTCAGCTGCCCGACTTTGATCACCTGGTGAGACGGGGTAGGTGGATTGGGGTATCGAGGGGCTCGCCGTAAAATTGAGCGAATGCGGGCAATCAGCTCCCGAGTAGAAAAAGGTTTGACGATGTAGTCATTGGCCCCCATCTCTAAGCCAGTCACCCGGTCAGCAGGACTGCCGAGCACCGTAGCAATAATAATCGGCACGTCGGAAATTTGCCTCAGCGCCTGACAGACCTGAAACCCATCTAGCTCAGACATGAGCACATCGAGAACGACCAAATCGACAGTTGGCGCTGCGTGAAAATGCGCTAACGCCGTCTGACCATTAGCAGCGGCAATCACCTCGTAGCCAGCAGTCCTAAGGCTATTGGTGAGGGCCTGCCGGGTCCGGTCGTCGTTGTCAGCAATAAGAATTACGAAATTTGACTGATTCACTGTGAAAAATCTGGTGGATTCGTTTCTGATAAGTCAGCGCTGGCGCGATCGCTTCACGTCGCGGCTGTATTTTCAGCCTATAGGTTCTTTATCACTGTATAAATCTATATTCAAAGCGATGAGTATTCTGTGCTGAAGCTAGAGGCCTAGTAGGGTTTGTGGTGGCCAGATGCTTTAGACTGGTCTGAGATTGACAGGGCAAGACGCTTCTCGGATAGGCTCAGATTGGCCTTTATCCTGGGTGGCTCTACAGTTTTGTTCACATCGAATATTGAGTTTAGGAGGAGGCCTATGCGACTGTCTCAAATGCTGTTTGTCACGCTGCGAGAAGATCCAGCAGAGGCAGAGATTCCGAGCCATAAACTGCTGCTGCGGGCGGGCTACATGCGCCGCATCTCCAGCGGTCTCTATGCCTATTTGCCGTTGCTGCTGCGCGTGCTCGATAAAATATCGGCGATTGTGCGCGAAGAAATGGACGCGACGGGCGCACAAGAATGTCTGCTGCCGCAGCTACAGCCTGCTGCTCTATGGCAGGAATCAGGCCGTTGGGACACGTATACCAAAGCTGAGGGGATCATGTTTACGCTGGGCGATCGCCGTCAGCAAGAACTCGCGCTGGGCCCCACTCACGAAGAAGTGATCACCGTGATCGCCCGCGACATGATTCGCTCATATCGTCAGCTGCCCCTGCATCTCTACCAGCTGCAAACTAAGTTTCGCGACGAAATTCGCCCCCGATTTGGCCTTTTGCGCGGGCGCGAATTCATTATGAAAGACGGCTATTCTTTCCATCCCGACACCGACAGCCTGAAGCAAACCTACGACGATATGTATGGGGCCTACAGCAATATGCTGCGGCGCAGCGGCCTGGAGTTTCGAGCTGTAGATGCCGACTCCGGCGCAATTGGGGGCTCCGGTTCGACAGAATTTATGGTGCTTGCAGAAGCCGGTGAAGACGAGGTGCTCTATACCGAAGATGGCAAATATGCCGCCAACGTAGAGAAAGCGGTTTCCTTAGCGCCAGCAGCAGTGCCCTCGCCGTTTAAGACTTACGAAAAGCGAGACACGCCTAACACGCCGACAATTGATTCGCTGGCCAAATTCTTAGACTGCTCACCCACGCAAATTGTCAAAAACGTCCTGTATCAGGTGACCTATGACCGTGAGCCTGATGGGGAACAGTCGGTGCTGGTGCTGGTGAGCATTCGCGGCGACCAGGATGTAAATGAAGTAAAGCTGCAAAACGCGCTGACCAATCTGGCCGTTGACTATGGCGCGACGACGATTTTGGCCTTAGAAGTTCCCGATGCAGAAGCTCAGACAAAGTGGGCAGCTAAACCGCTGCCGCTGGGCTACATTGCGCCAAATTTAGCCGATGACTACATTTCTCCAGAAAAAGCAAAGACTGAGGGGATAGCGCCCAAGTTTTTACGACTCGTGGATGAAACGGCGGTGTTGCTAGAAAATTTTGTCACAGGCTCCAATGAGAGCGGCTATCACACCGTAGGGGGTAACTGGGGCGCAGAGTTTACGCTGCCGTCGCAGCGGATGGATTTGCGCAAGGCGATCGCTGGCGACCGAGCCGTCCACGATCCCACTCAGACGATTCAAACCGCTCGGGGGATTGAAATTGGCCATATCTTTCAGCTAGGCCATAAATATTCGAAGGCGCTGGGCGCGACCTATACCGCCGAAGACGGCACCGAAGTCCCGCTGGAGATGGGCTGCTATGGCGTCGGCGTTTCGCGACTAGCGCAGGCAGCCGTGGAGCAGTCTTACGATAAAAATGGGATTATCTGGCCAGTGGCGATCGCCCCTTACCACGCCATTGTCGTCGTCCCTAACATCGGGGATGCCGACCAGATGGCCGCCGCCGAAAAGCTGCACGACGAGCTCAACGCAGCAGGCGTTGAAACCTTGCTAGACGACCGCAAAGAGCGAGCCGGAGTAAAGTTCAAAGACGCCGAGCTGATTGGCATTCCCTTTCGGATTGTGACCGGGCGATCGCTCAAAAACGGCAAGGTAGAAGTCGTCAAACGCGCAGGTGGTGACGCTGAAGAGATAGCGCTAGAAGCGGTCGTCGATACGCTCAAGGGCTGGGTAGAGGCAGCGGTGCGCTAGTGGAACTCCTCACCGTTTTACTGTCTGGTTTGCTGCTGCTGATTTCGCCGGTCGGCATTGTGCTCGATCAAGTCGCCGAAGACGCCATTCGCTCGCGGCTGGTCGGCGTTGAGAGCCTGGACGTGCGCATAGACAATGGCTCGTCTCTTCAGCTATTGCAGGGCCGGGTAGACCGGGTGCGAATTGCCGGTCGAGGGGTTTTGCTCGTGCCGGGTTTGCGTTTGGCAGTCGCTGAGCTCGAAACTGACCCCATTGACCTGGCGTTTAAAAGCTTGCGCCAGGGACAGGTCGTGCTCGACCAGCCGTTGCAAGGAGCGGTGCGGCTGGTGCTGACAGAAGCCGATCTGAATATTTTCTTGAATTCTCCAGCAGTAGCGGAGCGGCTGAGTCAAATTAGGATCGGTGCGCCCAATGCCGCCCAAGCCAGGGAGCGCGATCGCTATCAGATCAACAATCCGGCAATTCAGTTTTTGGCGAATGATCGCCTGAAAATTACGGTAGAACTCGAAGATTTGGTCCAGTCAGAGACCCTGTTTTTAGAAGCAGAGACAGGGCTGATGATTACGGCGGGCGATCGCCTCACCCTCACCAAACCCACCCTCATCGTCAACGGCCAACCGGCCCCTCAGCGCTTAGTAGACACCCTACTCGGCAATGTCAACGAACGCCTGAGCCTACAGCAGCTAGATCGACGCGGCTTAACCGCCCGAGTCATCGACTTTGCCTTGCAAGATGAAGCCCTAGAGCTTGCCTTATGGATACGGATAGATCCCAGCGTCACAGCGCCACCAGTAGCAGTCACCGGTACAGCCGACTTAAAATAAGTCTATTCACCTGTCCGTTTACCCAACGCTGAAGCCACTTATCACTTAGAGGCTAGTCCTATGACTTACGCCGTCTCTCGCCGCTACAAAAACTATCAAGAGTATTTAAATGACGATCAGCTGTCTTCTGAGCGTAACTATCGCCTGCTCGATACCGGAGAACTGATCGAAGTGTCTTCAGAAGACGATATTAATCTGAGAATTGCTCATGTGCTCGGTGTATATCTTTCTCTTCTGAACGATAGGGCGTTCATGAGCAGAGTTCGCAGCGGTAACAAAGAAATCCAGGTGCAGCCCGTTGGAGATAGGCAAGTAAACCGTAAGCCCGATCTGATGGTCATGCAGCCTGAGCATCTAGAGATTGCAAGACAGGCCATTTTGTTTGGCATGACACCGCCTCTATTCGCCGCGGAGGTTGTCAGCCCAGGTTCTGAGAACAGCACTAACTACAAACGTGACTATGTTTGGAAGCGTCAGCAATATCAAGAGTGGCGCATTCCTGAATACTGGATTATCGATCCGCATCGCGATCAGGTGAGCGTGCTGATCCTGGCCAATGATCTCTATCAGGAGAAGGTGTATCGAGGCGATCGCCAGATTGAATCCGCTGTCTTTCCTGAACTAAAAGCAACGGCTCAAACAGTACTGACCGGGAACCTCTAGCTGAGTCGGATATTTGATAATCCAACCAAATCTATGGCTTATTCACTCGCTCGCCGCTACAAAAACTATCAGGACTATCTCAATGACGATCAGCTCTCTCCTGAGCGTAACTATCGCCTGCTCGACACAGGAGAACTGATAGAGGTGTCTTCAGAAGATGACGTCAACTTAAAGATTGCGATTAAGCTGCTGATATTTCTTTCTCAGCTGGGCGGGGAGTCGATAGCGGATAGAATTCGCAATGGCAATAAAGAAATTCAGGTGCGGCCCGTTGGCGACAAGCAAGTAAACCGTAAGCCTGACCTGATGGTGATGCAACCTGAGCATCTAGAGACGGCAAGGCAGGCGATTCTATTGGGCATGATGCCGCCGCTTTTTGTCGCAGAAGTCGTGAGTCCGGGGCCGGATAGCAGCAGCAACTACAAGCGCGACTACGTCTGGAAGCGTCAGCAATATCAAGAGTGGCGCATTCGTGAGTATTGGATTATTGACCCGCATCGCGATCAGGTGACCGTGCTGATTCTTGTCGATGACCTCTACCAGGAGACGGTGTATCGAGGCGATCGCCAGATTGAGTCTGCCGTCTTTCCTGACTTAAAGGCCGTGGCTAAAGATGTTTTAACTGGGCAGATTTAAGGCTCTATCCTGTGCCGGATAGTCCCGCTTCGATTTGGCCTTCGGCGGCGTGGGCGATCGCCCTCAACCCATCCACTTTCTCTTCACTCGCCCCTTGCCACAGTCCTCGCTGATGAGCTTCCAGCAATCGCTCAGCCATATCGCGCAGCGCCCAGGGATTAGATTTTTCGATAAATTCGTGCACTGCTGGATCGAATACATAGGCATCGGCGACGCCTTCGTACATGTGGTTTTCTACGCAGCCGGTCGTCGCATCGTAGGCGAACAGATAATCTACGGTAGCGGCCATTTCAAACGCGCCTTTATAGCCGTGCCGCATAACGCCTGCTATCCATTTAGGGTTTACAACTCGTGAGCGGTAGACGCGGGCGATTTCGGATTTGAGCGATCGCACCTTCGGATTTTCGGGCACCGCATTATCGCCAAAGTAAGTCACCGGCGACTCTCCCCGACTCGCCTTTACCGCTGCGGTCATGCCGCCTTGAAACTGGTAGTAGTCGTCAGAGTCGAGCAGGTCGTGCTCGCGGTTATCCTGATTTTGCAAGACAACCTGCATCTGTGAGAGCCGCTGACTGAAGGCTTCTGAGGCGCTGTGGCCATCCGCCTGACCGGTATAGGCATAGCCGCTCCAGTTGATATAGGCGCGGGCCAAATCAGCATCGCTCTCCCAGTTTTGCGCTTCGATCAGGCCCTGCAATCCGGCTCCGTATGCACCGGGTTTAGAGCCGAATATGCGATAGCGCGATCGCTCCAAACTCTGTTCATCATTCAGTCCCTGCTGCTGCCAGTGGGCGTAATCTTTTTGGACCTGAGCGGCCAGCGGATTTTGTTCAGGCGGCTCATCTAAGGCAGAGACAGCATTCACCGCTTGGTCAAATAGAGAAATCAGGTTGGGAAAGGCATCGCGGAAGAAGCCCGAGATTCGCAGCGTCACATCGACTCGGGGACGACCCATTAAGGACAGCGGCAAAATTTCAAAATCCACCACTCGCCTGCTAGGGCCATCCCACACCGGACGAACGCCCAAGAGGGCTAGTGCTTCTGCCATGTCGTCGCCGCCTGTGCGCATCGCCGCCGTCCCCCACATTGAAAGGCCGAGCGTGCGCGGGTATTCGCCATTTTCCTGCGTGTAGTTTTCCACCAAAATCTCAGCGGCTTTGCGGCCCACATCCCAGGCGCTTTCGGTAGGGATGGCGCGAATGTCAACGGAATAAAAATTGCGGCCTGTCGGTAGGACTTCGGGGCGATTGCGGGTGGGTGCGCCAGCGGGACCACTGGGGACATAGCCACCATTGAGGCCGTGGAGGAGATGGTGGATTTCGTCGGTGGTGTGGTGGAGGTCCGGCAGTAGCGTGTGTTTGACCCAATCTAGAACGGTCGTAAGGGGAGGGGAGAGAGGGAGAGGAGGAGAGAGGGAAAGAAGGGCGTCTATATATGTGGCGGCTTGTTGTTCGATGCGTTCTACAACGTCGCCGACGGTGCGGCAGTGGGGCGGGGTGTCGGATGGCCAGGGCTCACTGAGGTCGGCGGTGAGGGGGTCGAGGTCGAGCTGCCAGGTCTGGGCGATCGCTCTGCTCAAACCCATGTGGGCTGAACTGGGGTGACGGGCGATCGCCACAATCAGATCTCTGAGCTGCCTGCCTTCAGGACACTGACCGTAAATGTGCAGTCCATCTCGAATTTGGGCTTCTTTGAGTTCGCAGAGGTAGCCGTCGATCTGGGGTAGCCAGGTTTGTAAGCGATCTGGCTGGGTTTGAGGGGCGATGGTTAAGTTCAAATCCTGCTGGAGCTGAGTGTTGTTGAGCAGGGCGACGATTTTTTGGGCAATGATCGGCAGGCGGGTGGGGTCGAGGTTTTGGGCT
>JBBSNR010000118.1:0-8432 GCA_038260635.1 Phormidesmidales cyanobacterium | reverse complement strand
CTCGCTGGGTGTGATGGCAGTGGCTCGGCGGGCGTTTGATCGGTTGGCGGGGTTGCATGAAGAGCTGCGATCGCACCGGGCGACAGTCCTCTGTGCGGCTCTCCTGCACGACATTGGCCACGGCCCATTTAGCCACACCGCCGAGGAGGTGTTTGGCAGTCATCACGAGCACTGGACAATGGCTGTGGTGGGAAAAATGCCTGATGTCAGAGGGCTGCTAGACCAGTTTGACCTGAGCTTATGGCAGTCGGTGACTCAGGTGTACAGGCACACTCATCCGGTGCCCTGTATTTGGCAATTGGTATCCAGCCAGCTGGATTGCGATCGGATTGATTACTTGATGCGAGACAGCTACTTTACCGGTGCTTCCTACGGTCAGCTAGACCTGGATCGAATTTTGCTAGCGCTAAACTACGATCCGCTCAGCCAGCAGCTGATTGTAGAAAACAAAGGACTCGCCGCCATTGAGCACTATCTGGTCGTGCGCTCCTTCATGCACGCTCAGATCTACAACCATCCTAAAAATCTCACAGCTACCTGGATTCTGGAGCAGGCTTTCAGCAGAGCCCGTGAATTGCTCGCTCAGGGAGTGCTAACTGCTGACTCTACGGTGACTGCCTGGTTGCAAGGGCCAGTTGACCAGCTGCCGTTAGCGCTCTACCTGGCAGGCGATGACATTGTCTTTACTTATCACCTACAGCGTTGGCAGCATCACACTGACCCGACCCTGGCTGATTTTTGCCGCCGATACCTCGACCGCAAACTGCTGAAAACGCTAGAAATCACCTACGCTACGCCGACCGAGCAGGCGAGTTTGCTAGCCGGCGTGCGGCAGCAGCTGAGCGCACAAGGAATTGACGCTAATCGCTATAGTGGGCTTCGCCATGTTTGGAGTAAAGGCTACAGCGTCTACCAAAAAGGCATAAAAATTAAAACTCAGCAGGGACTGCAAGATATTAAGCAGCTCTCCCCTCTGATTCAGACGCTGAGCCAGCCTGCTCAGCGAACCTGGCTAATCTATCCTCGGGATGTGACAGTTGGCCTGTGCCCGCTGCCAGGAAGAGAAGTGGTTAGTCCAGAATGATGCCTCTTGATAGCCGCTAGGGTCCTGGTTTAACTAGGGCTAGCGCCTCCCAGTCAGCGGATTGAAGCTGGCTATAGGCTTGGGAAATCTTTTTTTCGCCACGCAAAAATCCAGTGTTCGCTCCAGGGCAGATATAGCTGAGCGTATCGGAAGTAAAGGCGGTTAAGAGCTGTTGGGCATAGCGCAGCTGGCGAGGCCAGTGGAAAGTTTTAGAAAGCCTTAGCGGTCTGGGCGCACCATCGCGGTCGGGCAGCAGATGCCGGCCTGTGAACAGCACGCCGCCGTAATTACTGTGGTAAAGGCAGGCAGCGCCTGGAGAGTGGCCCGCACTCCAAAACACCCGGCTAGTTTGACTAATGACATACTCATGCTGAAAGGGCTGGGTTAGGGTAGTCGGCAGCAGATAAGCTTCCTGCTCCTGAATCAAGACCTGAGCGCCAAAGGCTGCTTGCAGCTCATTGACCTGGGACATACCGCCCCGATGAGTGATAAATAGGGTGCTGATTCCGCCCTTTGCGGCGATAAATGACTGATGAGTTTCGTTCAACGCTGGACAATCGACCAAAATATTAGCGCTCTGCCCAGCGGCATCTTTCTCTAAAATTAAATAGGCCGTTCCGCCCAAGGTTTCACGGTTTGGGGGAAAAGCGAAAATAGTATCGAAAACAGCTTGAGGGGCTTTTGGGAGAGCCTTGGTTGGAACCGGCATTGGCAGTGAACCTGAGAATTGATCTGAGAAGAGTCGGCTTCCCAATTTATCAAGAGCTGCCCTGAATTGAGCAAGTGATTTCGCCTGGCTTTGCTATTTGCAACAGGCTACTAAAAGATCACGGGCGACTGAATTACAATGGTAGATATAGCAAGCGTACGGATGCATACTCGCAGAGAAGGCTACGCCTACGTACGCTTGCGCGCCACTTAGCCCGCAGTACAAAACGGTCTTAGCAGCAATTGTGTAGTGAGCTAAGTGGCCAAGGCTATATATCAGGCTGCACAGGCTCTGATGCATCATTTTAGATTTATCCGCCCTCAAAAATTGGCGATTGTTCATGCCTCTTGTTTTACTTGCGCTGTTTCTAGGACTGGTGACGTATCTGGTGATTAGCCGGAGCTTCACTAACATCACCACAACGCCTGTTTGGTTGCTTTGGCTGGTGATGATGATGCCTGTGCTAGTACTGACCGGGTGGATGCTGGTTAAGGGTGAAGAGCCGCCGCCGCAAATTTTGATCTATGGTTTGCTAGTGCTCTGCCCGCTGCTGTATGCGGCGATGATTTTGATGGGGGCATCGGGTCAGAAAGGTAAAAAAGATCGTCAGGCCAAGGCCAATGGCCAGCCAAATGGCCCATCGCAGCTGACGGCAGCTAGCGAAAAGCCAAAGGCCCCGACTAAGCCGATCACCCAAGATGAAGAGACGCTCTTGCAGCGATGCTTTCCCTGGTCAATTTACTATCTGCAAAATATTGAGTATCGCCCTCAGGCCATGATCTGTAAGGGTAAGCTCAAAGCCTCGCCCGGTGAAGCCTATCAAGCGGTGCAAAAAAACGTGGAAAGTAACTTTGGCGATCGCTTCTTAGTCCTCTTTCAAGAGGGACTAAACGGCACGCCCTTTTTCGCACTGGTGCCCAATCCTCAGGCTAAAAGCACCGATAAAACCGCACCCGAATCGACGAACCGCGAGCAGACAGCGCGATTTCGGCGGCTCAATCAAACGCCGATGACTCGGCCCGGACTGGCTTTGGCACTGGCGATTACAACTCTGGTAACGACCACCTTTGCCGGGGTTGCTTTTATTGGCGGGGTGGAAGATCCTCAGGCGCTAAGAGCAGATCCAACCCTGCTGAGACAGGGACTGGCCTATGGCATGTCGCTGATGTTTATTTTAGGCGTCCACGAGAGCGGTCACTACCTGGCCACCCGCTATCACAAGCTCAAGTCTACGCTGCCTTATTTTATTCCAGTGCCGTTCTTCTTAGGGACGTTTGGGGCTTTTATTCAGATGCGATCGCCCATCCCAAACCGCCGCGCTCTTTTCGATGTCGGGATTGCTGGGCCGCTGTCTGGGCTGGTGGTCAGCCTGCCCATTCTGCTGTGGGGATTGGCGCATTCCACAGTGGTAACGCTCGGGGAGCAGTCTCAGCTATTCACCTTTGAGACGCTAGACCCGAGTCGGTCAGTCATTTTACTGATGATGAGCAAGCTGGCACTAGGCAATACCCTGCAAGCGGGCAGCGCTCTGAATTTGCACCCGGTGGCAATATCGGGCTGTTTGGGGCTGATTGTCACCGCACTAAACCTGATGCCGGTCGGTCAACTCGATGGCGGCCACATCGTTCATGCGATGTACGGTCAGCGCACTGCCGCCGTCGTCAGTCAGGTGGCTCGCCTGCTGATGCTGATATTTTCCTTTGTCTATCAGGAGTTCTTTTTGTGGGCTATCCTGCTGCTGTTCATTCCAGCGGCTGAGCCTGCCCTGAATGATGTCAGCGAGCTCAACGGCCCCCGAGACTTTTTGGGTCTGCTGTCTTTAACGCTGCTGCTGCTGATTATTTTGCCAGCGCCGTCTGCGCTAACACGGCTGCTGTTTTAAGGACGGCGAACCGATTTAACGGCTGATCCGAGTGGCCTAAACTGAGCTAACGAGGTATAGATCAAATCGTTTGAGCATTGATGATAGGTTGAGCTAAAAAGTATGCGGCAAATTGTGCAAGCTAATCCTAAAAGGGTGGAATACCTGAGCGGCCAGAAGAGAGCTAGGTCATGACTTCAGATATGAGCCAGTGGCTGGCCGAAGTGCGATCGCTCCAGCGGCGGGTAGCCGAGCTACAGCAGGAGTGCGAGCAAGCCTATGCCAGTGCAGATAACTGGCGCAATCTGTACGAAGCCGAGGCTCAGCAGCGTCGCCGAGATAACGCCACCGCGACGAGCAAAATTGACCGGCTACAGCAGGACTTAGCAGAAATTCAGTCTTTGCCAGCGGTGGATGTAGAGCAATTGACCTCAGGGCCGTTCACATCAGAAAGCGACACTCAGCCTTCAATAGAGGAGCTACAGGCGCAGCTACAGGCGACTCAAAAGCAGCAGCAGCAGCTTAAAGTTCTACTGACAAATGAGCAGGCGCAGCACGCGCAAACCCGTGAGAGTTTGACAGCTGCGCTGGGTGACGCCGTTGATCTATTAGCTAAAGAGCGTCTCAGCGCTGAAGATATCTAAAAGCCCAGTCTGGCAGCCCAATCTAGAAGCCCATCACCTTGGCTAGGCTTTTGGCATCGGGTGAGAGACCAGACTTAAACTTGCCGCTCCGCTCGATGGCAGCTTCAGGGTCTTTGAGGCCATTGCCTGTGAGTACGCAGACGATAGTGGCATTGGCAGGCACCTGATGCTTGAGCTTAAGCAGACCGGCTACCGACGCGGCGCTCGCAGGCTCACAGAAAATCCCTTCTTCTGAAGCGAGCAGGCTGTAGGCCGCTGCAATTTCATCGTCGGTGACCGCATTGAATGCGCCGCCACTTTCTGACTGCGCAGCGATCGCCTTGTCCCAACTTGCCGGATTGCCAATCCGAATAGCTGTTGCGAAGGTCTCGGGCGATTCAACCCGATGACCCGATACCAACGGCGCAGCACCTGCCGCCTGAAAGCCCATCATCTGCGGCAACCGGCAGTGACCTTCCTGGTGATACTCCTTAAAGCCCTGCCAGTAGGCAGTGATATTACCCGCATTGCCCACCGGGAGGCAGACCCAGTCGGGGGCGTCGCCCAAAGCATCAACTATTTCAAAAGCACCGGTTTTTTGCCCTTCGATACGATAGGGATTTACAGAATTTACCAGGGTGATGGGGCACCGATCAGCTACCGCCCGCACTGAGCTGAGAGCCTGGTCAAAATTACCCTTGATGGCCAAAACTTCTGCGCCGTAAAGCAGGGCCTGCGCCAGCTTACCCATAGCGACATAACCGTCTGGAATGACCACATAGGCGCGCAAACCACCCCGACTGGCGTAGGCAGCAGCGGAGGCTGAGGTGTTGCCCGTGCTGGCGCAAATGACGGCTTCGGCTCCGGCTTCTTTAGCCTTTGAAATAGCCATAGTCATGCCCCGATCTTTAAAGCTGCCGGTCGGATTGAGGCCGTCATACTTGACGAAAACCTGAACAGATTTGCCGATCCGCTGAGCGATCACAGGCACGGGAATCAGAGGCGTATTGCCCTCATACAGGGTGACCACTGGGGTGGCATCGCTGACTGGCAGATGTCGGCGATAGGTTTCTATCAGCCCAGGCCAACCCCGATGCTTGAGTGAGGGCCGCTCAGAAACTGCCTGAGAATCGGGTTTATTAAGGCTCAGAGTCACAATATTCTCCAGATACTGGATCGATTGGGCAGGTATAGCCATTCCAGCTTACCTCGAAGATTCCCGCTGTATGGGAGATGCCGTATAGCCCCCATAGCAATAGCAGCAGAGCATTGGAGGCAGCGCAACCGTAGCCACTTAGCAAACCGCCACAGCTCTCTGTGAGAAGAGAATTTGGAGTTCGCTAATATCAAGTTTGTTATTTGAGTTACAATGCCATTGCTTTTAGATTAAGTATAAATGACTAGCTAAGTTGCTGCGATTCGCTGCTTGTTTTGGCTGCAAAGCCGCTGTAACTGCTTCTTTGGTGTTTTTCTTTTGTTAATAAGTTGATAAATAAGTATTGTGGGTGTGACTATGCCAGTCAGTGAACAAAATCCGGCAAAGGTCTCTGTTTCTACCAAAAAATCTCCGCAGGTAGGCAGGAGTGCCGTCGATGAAGCCAGTGTTTGCTGGATTGAGGTGAAGCATTATCCCTATCAGCCCGATCAGCAAGTTGAGCTGCTGCACCTTCAGGCTGAGGCCGATGCCCTGCTGATTAAGCTACAGGCAGCCGAACAGAAACAGCGCGTCCAGCAGCAAACGATGCTAGCTGCTCAGTAACATCGTCGTGGCATGGCTACATAAATTTACCGATTCGTGCAAGCTCAGCCAACTTACTCTAAGGTAGAAGGCCAGAGCGCCACTCATTGGCGCTGGCAGTTGATTGGAGTAAGCAATCCAGATAGGCGGTTGAGATGGGTAAGTTTAGCCATAGCTTGGGACAGGGCAACTCTTCGGCTCGGCCTCAAGATATAGATCGGTTGGCATATGACCAGACTTATCGCTGTCCGGCCTGTGGCAGCGGTCAGCTGAGTGCGATCGCCCTGATGGATATATTTGCCTGCGACTTTTGCCGACATATGTTTACCGCCAACTTGCAGGCGCAGTCGGTGCAGCTGGCTGATAGCACTCAGCCACGGGCCTGGTATTGGAATGGTGAGCAATGGCGGACGGCCTATCAACGGGACACATCGGCTTACTTGGTCTGGAGTTTTTGCAGTGGACTGACGGCTGTACCCGTTGCGCTTATTGCGCTTTCCAACTACGTCTTTCCACCTTTAGAAAGCAGTGACTTTCCGCGCATTTGGACAGGGCTGACGCTACTGAGCCATGTTCTGATATCAGCTTGGCTGCTAGCGGAGTATCATCGCTGGCCCTGGTATGTGGCCAGCAGAGTTCGCTTGCAGCGTTTACGAGAGCGCTGGGCAGCCGACAGCTAAACAATCAGCAGGGTTGCCCAATCACATTCGTTTTTTAGCCGTTGCCTTCAAGACGGGCTTTTGCAGCCTGTTTTTTAGCAAAATAGTGCTGGTGATCGGGAGTGGCGAGCCAGTAGTCTGTAGCGGGCTTGATCTCAGTGACGATGGGATCGCTGTAGGTGCCGGTGGCGGCTAATTTGGATTTGGACGTGCGGGCAGCGATCGCCTGCTCGGGCGTATGGTAAAAAATCACCGAGCGATATTGCTCGCCGCGATCAGCTCCCTGCCGGTTAAGCGTAGTGGGATTGTGGCAGCGCCAAAAAATATTCAGTAGAGTTTCGTAACTAACAATAGCTGGATCGTAATGGATCTGAGCGACTTCGGCGTGGCCAGTAATCCGTGCTAGAACGTCGAGATAGCAAGGATTGGCAAACTGTCCGCCCATGTAACCTACCGAAGTATTGATCACGCCTAAATGGTGATCAAAGGCTGCTTCAGTATGCCAAAAGCAGCCTGCTCCGAAGGTGGCGATCGCGCCCTTTATAGTTTCATTCATCAAGATAGTTTGTTATCAGTATTCGGGTATGTCTAAGCATTCAAATTGTCAGTATTTTCCTCATGTTTGGAAGAATAGACAAATAAAACCTACAATATTCTCTTTGATATACATACATTCTAGCGTTATCAAGGTCAATCTGCGTATGTGCCATTCGATACTTGTATTACCAGTGTTCGAGTGATCGTTACATACTCGGATGTGATTCGACTTTATCAACACTTAAAGTCTGTAACAGAGCCGTAAATTTTTGTTGAATAGATTGACAGGATTAATGACTACTTAGAATGATTTCTCCCGACTATCCTGCTATAGCCACTCATTCTTAACGACTATTAATAGGTGATTTTACTGTTAGAGTCAGTCGGGGTATTGCAGATGCTAAATAGCTGCTTTCCTGTAGCTAAAAACGCTTTTAACGGGCTGCCCTTCCACCGTTTAAAGCGGATGTCTGTAATGGCGATCACGGCTTAAGTCCCCTCAAAAGCTTAATCATTACTACTTACTCCTGTTTTTCGGTCGCCAGATGAACTCAAAGCGCAGCGCTTTGGGCACGAACCTGATTGCCCATTCGCATTTAGCATGGCTCTACTTCCGCGCCAGTTATTGGCCCATGCAATTTATCAGAATTAGACGTAGGAGTATTTTCCATGAGATGGACTACCTGGTGGAGTATTGCGCTGGTTAGCCTGATCGCTACTGGCTGCGGCAGCGGCGTCCAGAAGGCGGCCTCAGGCAACAACAGCGGCTTCTTCAAAGCGCAGCCAGTCGTTGCGGTATCTGGAGACTGCGCTCAGCTCAGCGGCTTTTTCTCAGAGCTATTGACTCTGACTAACCAGGCTCGCCAGAATGCCGGTATCGGTGCGCTGCGCTTCTCCTATGAATTGGGGCAGTCTGCTCAGACCTATGCCGAAGACCTGGCCACCCAAAACTTTTTCAGCCACACCGGTAAAGATGGCTCCACGCTGGGCTCTCGGCTGACGGCCTCGGGATATGATTTTGCTGCTGCCGGAGAAAATTTGGCTGCCGGACAGCAGACCGCAAGCAGCGTATTTCAGGGCTGGATGAACAGCCCTGGCCACCGGGCCAACATCTTACAGTCAGAATTTACCGAAGTCGGTTTTGGCCTGTTCGACGCGACCGGTAGCTCCGACTACGGACGCTACTGGGTACAAAACTTCGGCAAGCCTCGGGGCAACAGT
>JBBSNR010000117.1:0-8446 GCA_038260635.1 Phormidesmidales cyanobacterium | reverse complement strand
GTCGCGCAGCCGGTCCAGAGTTTTCAGCAGGCGGTCATTGTCTCGCTGATGCAGACCAATGCTAGGTTCGTCGAGCACATACAGCACGCCGCTCAGCCCCGCACCAATTTGGGTGGCCAGGCGAATGCGCTGCGCTTCACCACCGGACAGCGTGCGGGCAGTGCGATCTAACGTCAAATAATCGAGGCCAACATCGAGTAAAAAGGTGAGGCGGGCTTTGATTTCTTTGAGGACGAGTTCGCCAATGGCAATCTGGCGGGCAGTGAGCTGGGGCGCTTCGCCGTTTTCGCCGACGAGTTCGTAGACGCGATCGCGGCACTCCCGAATCGACACGCTGGTAAAGTCTTTGATGTTGTAAGGGCCAATCCGCACCGCCAGAGATTCGGGCTTCAGCCTAGCCCCCCGACAAACCTCGCAGGGCTGGTCAATTAAGTACTTTTCTAGCTTTTGCTTATAGGTGTCAGAAGACGCCTCCTGATACTGTCGCTGTAGCATCGGCAGCACGCCTTCATAGCGGCGATGATAGCCCTTGTTGGTGCCATAGCGAGAGTCGGTCTCGATATAGATCTTCTCTTTAGAACCGTGCAGAATGGTGTGCTGCTGTTCGGCAGTGAGGCTGGCCCAGCTCGACTGTAGCTCAAAGCCAAACGCCTGCCCAACGCTGTAGAGCAGGGAAAAGTAGTAGGTATTGTCTTTTTCTGACCAGGGGGCGATCGCCGCATACACAGGCGAACTCGGGTCCGGCACCACCAGATCAGCCGAAAATCGCTGCAAACTGCCCAATCCATGACAGTCAGGGCAGGCCCCATAGGGCGAATTAAAGGAAAATAGCCGAGGCGATAGCTCATCCATCACCGCCCCGTGTTCTGGGCAGGCAAAGTTCTCTGAAAAAATGATGTCTTCAGGCGGCGCAGGCTGATCCTTGTCCTGCTCGTCCTCTGCCTGCTTAGACGCTTTAGACTGCTGCTCCGGCGGCGTTTTTTCAGGCTGTCGCTCGGGCAGGACGTCAATAATTGCAATCCCTTCAGACCGCTTCAGGGCAGTGGTGAGCGAATCAACCAGCCGCTCCTGTAAATCGCCCTTCTTGACTAGCCGGTCTACCACGACTTCAATGTCGTGCGTTTTGTTTTTATCCAGCTCAATATTGTCGCTCAGCTCACGGGCTTCCCCATTCACCCGCACTCGAACAAATCCCTCTGCGGCCAAAGCCGAAATCAGCTTTTGATGGGTGCCCTTTTTGCCCCGCACTACCGGCGCCAAAATCTGAAACCGGGTGCGATCTGGCAGTTCCATCACCTGATCGACCATTTGGTCAATGCTCTGGGGGGCGATAGAGCGATCACACTGCGGGCAGTGCGGCTGTCCGGCCCGGCCATAGAGCAGGCGCAAATAGTCGTAGATCTCCGTCACCGTTCCCACCGTAGAACGGGGGTTGTGAGAGGTAGACTTCTGATCGATTGAAATGGCTGGGCTGAGCCCTTCGATGGCATCTACATCCGGCTTATCTACCTGGCCCAAAAACTGGCGAGCATAGGCACTAAGCGACTCTACATAGCGCCGCTGACCCTCAGCAAAAATCGTGTCAAATGCCAGCGAAGACTTACCCGAGCCCGACACACCAGTAAATACGATCAGCTTATTGCGAGGCAGATCGAGGCTGATATTTTTAAGATTGTGCTGCCGGGCCCCGCTGATGCGAATCAGATCTTTAGTATCCGAGAGGTCGATAGCACCAGATTTTTCCCCGTTGAGATGAGCCGCAGGTCTGGCCTTAGCTGATTTTCTGCCCGCTGCTTTGGCTTTGGTACCTTTGGCGGGTTCAGTTTTAGCGGGGGCCTTGGCAGCAGCGTTTGGGGTGGTTTTGTCCTGGGTGGATTTCTTTTTGGATGAAGGCATGGGGCATGTCAAAACATTTTTTCATGATAGACCACTACGCTAGGTCTCTGTTTACTGGGTTTCTGGGGGTACATCAGCATTCACTCGCCGTACCAAACAACGGCGGGCGGCGCTGTCTCTACTAGCACTTGCCCCCTGCTGATCACCGTCTTCACCGTAGCCCGATGCAAAATTGCCTCATAGCGACTCCGCGCGTCTAACACTATCAGGTTTGCTGGTTTGCCTTCGACAATGCCATAGTCGCCTTGCACATTGAGCGTGCGGGCCCCGTGGCGCGTGACCATATCAAAGCAGGCATCAATCTCAGCTTGTCCGGTCATCTGGCACACATGCACCGCCATCTCCGCTACCGCTAGCAAATTTCCCGTACCCAGGCTATACCACGGATCTTGAATGCAGTCATGGCCCAAGCTCACATTCAGTCCGCTCTGCCACAGCTCTTTTACCCGAGTCACACCCCGTCGCTTGGGGTAAGTATCCGTGCGTCCTTGCAGGGTGATATTGATCAGCGGATTGGCGATAAAGTTTAGCTTCGCCCGCTGCAAAACGCCCATCAGCTTCAGCGCGTAGGCATCGTTATAAGAGCCAAAAGCCGTGGTATGACTGGCAGTGACTTTTGACCCGAGCCCGCTGCGAATGGCGCAGGCCGCGACGACTTCTAAAAAGCGCGACTGCGGATCGTCAATCTCATCGCAGTGAATGTCGATTAGCCGGTCGTACTTTTGGGCGAGTTCAAAGATTTTGTGCACTGATCGCACGCCATCTTCACGGGTGAGCTCATAGTGAGGAATGCCGCCGACGGCATCGGCCCCGAGCCGCAGCGACTCTTCCATCAGCGCCTCGTTCTCGTCACTGCCATAGAGCCCGTCTTGAGGAAAGGCCACGACCTGTAGCGTCATCCAGCCTTTGACGGCTTCACGCACGGCCAACAGCCCTTTGAGTGCGCTCAGGCTGGGCTCACTGACATCGGCATGGCTGCGCACAAACAGCACTCCCTGACTGGCCTGCTGCTTGAGCGCTTGAATCGCCCGCGTTTTCACATCTTCAATGGTGAGGTCAGCTTTGCGATCGCGCCAAATCTCAATCCCTTCAAATAGGGTACCGCTCAGATTCCACCGGGGCTGACCCGCCGTCAGCGCTGAATCTAAATGAATATGCGAATCGACAAAAGGAGGACTTACCAACTGCCCGCCAACATCGAGTTCGACAGGGGCTGAGAGCGAGAGATGAGGAGCGATCGCCATGATCCGGCCGGCGGCGATCGCAATATCCACTGTCTGCCCAGGCTCTTCTTGATTGATGAGCTGACAGCGCCGCAGCAGCAGGTTGGCATTCATAGGCATTTGTCGAGTGGCGTTCAGCTATTTGTCAATTGATATTTGTTGCTATTTAATGCTACGTCTGAGCGCTGGTTTGGCCCAGTCTTAAGTTTTTGCAAGAAGTGATGTCATGTCGTGGGGTTTGCGCTATGTAAAGCGAACCCCAATTAATCCGCCTTAAAAGTATAAGATCATTGTCATGGAGGCAGATCATCACGCCATTGGGTGTGTCAGGCCGATAAATCTATGGACATACAGCAGCGGATTAATCAGCAGCGCGTCAAGCACATCGTCGATAGCTACGCCCTCGCAGGCGATGAAGCCGATGCATTTGAGGCCTATCTCAGCGAGCTTTTAGACCAGTATCCTCAAGGTCTTATTGAGCTAGCTTTGGTCGAAACCCTGGTGAAAAACTGGCTGACCATTCCGATGGAAAAGGGTATCTTGTTCCTGGCCGCTGCTCACGATTGGATCAAACAGTGGCAGCTAGAGCCAACGCCTAGCGACCTCACGCCTGCTCAGTTTGAGAAAATTACCGGACTAGACCCTCAGTTCGCTTTTGCCGCCCTTGCGGCCCCCGCCACAATGCCTACGCAGGCGACGACAGAGTAGCTCTAGCGACCGTCATCATCCCAACGACGGGCACCCCTGCCCGCGCCAACGTGAGAGCGGCACTCTGCGCAGTAGTCCCTGTTGTGTAAATATCGTCAATGAGTAAAATGGCGGCTGACCGCTGGCGCAAGACCTGGCGCAGCGACGGGCCCGCCTCGAACACCTGAGTGAGATTTTGCTGCCGGGCGGCCAAACTGAGCTGATGCTGAGGCAAAGTCGCCTGAGTACGCACTAAGCCATCTCCTAGCAGCGGCAGGCCGCTCGCCTGGCAAAAAGCTTGAGCAATTAGCTCAGCCTGATTGTAGCCGCGCGATTTTTGGCGTTCGGCATGTAGCGGAATCGGCAGCGCATAGAGCCGGGTCGCGGCGATCGCCGGTCTGCTCACAAGGCCCGATCTGGTGTATTCCAACCACTGCTGGCCCAGGGCTGTACCTAGAGGGTTGGCTACGTCGGGGCGATCGCTATACTTCAGCGCTAAAATGGCCCGTTTCAAGGTGCCGCCATAGGTGCCAAGCGCCCCAACCGGCAAAACATGAGCGTCGTTTTGAGCAGGCGCGGCTAAACGCATGGGCAACGGCGGGCAGGTCTGAATCTGTCGCTGACAGTCTGGGCAAAAGGTGGATGAAGTCGGGCGATCACAAACCGGACAGCTCCGACTCAAAAATACGCCCAGCAGGTTCCTCAGCCCTGCTCTACCCAACTGCTCAGCGCTGAAACGGTTTACCCAATTAGCTTTACAATGACTCAAGGTGTGCCCCTAAAAGAACATTTGAGAAGTCGTTGATCGCAATGGCACTGTCTTTTAATCTAGGCTTGGCTCAGGTTCAACCGTGATGAGCCTGCCGTCTGGATAGACCAAACACATCACGTCTTTGTCAGGGCGCTCCGTCTGGTCTGATTGAGCAGCAGGGGTCGGATTCTCATCTGAGTCATGAGCGGATGAATCAAGTGACTCAGGTGACTCAGAAGGTTTGTATGAATGCATGGTGATTAGCGGTGAGCAAATGAAAATGTGAGAAGACTATTTCATTGTCCAAGATAGGCCGGTGCCTTGCGAGCGTACAAGTAGCCGACTTTTGAGGTGTTATCTGACCTGCCTAGAAGAAAACTTGTGATCGCTCGCAGCCTATGCATATCAGCGCTCACAAGTCATTTTTAGGGGTCGAGTAAAAACTGACTTTACCCAGCCCTCTCAAACCTCTAGCCAATTGGGTCGTCAGGTTTATAGTGACTTTATGCGGGCTCACAGTCCTCGCGTAGATTTACTGAGACATAATCCGCTCCTTGCGGAAATTGCATACAAATGTCTCGACAAACGCATATTCAGTCCCATAAACGTCCATCGTATTAACTTTTCTTGATTAACTTTTCTCGGCAGAACCCTTGGGTGTAGAACTTCGCAGCTACGTTTATCTCGACAATCTTCAGCCTCAGCACGCGGCCTATATCGGCACCGTGTCTATCGGGTTTTTGCCACTCCCTGGCGACGCTTCTCTATGGATTGAAGTCTCACCCGGTATTGAGATTAATCGCATTACCGACGTAGCGCTCAAATCAGCCGTCGTGCGCCCCGGCGTACAGGTGGTAGAGCGTCTTTACGGCGTCCTGGAGATTCACGGCAGTCAGGGGGAAGTAAAAGCCGCTGGCAGAGCCATTTTGGCCTACCTGGGCCTGAGCATAGGCGACTCTCTAAAACCGGAGCTGATGTCCAATCAGGTGATTCGCAATCTAGACCCACACCATGTGCAGCTGATCAACCGTACTCGCCGGGGCCAGATGATCTTAGCGGGTGAGACGCTCTATGTGATGGAGTGTCAGCCTGCTGCCTACGCTGCCCTGGCTGCTAACGAGGCCGAGAAAGCTGCCTTTATTAACATTCTGCAAATTTCGGCGATCGGCAGCTTTGGCCGGCTTTACCTGGGCGGGGCTGAGCAGGATATCTTAGCCGCTGCCCGCGCGGTGGAAGCAGCCATGGGCGCGCTTCCTGGCCGAATAGATACCGACGACGATGCTGACGAGTAGTGAATTTTCATGAGCAGCCCCCGCCTCCACCCCGATACGATTGACGAAGTCCGCCAGCGGGCCGATATTGTCGACATCATTTCTGAGCAGGTGGTGCTCAAAAAGCAGGGTAAAGACTTTGTTGGGCTTTGCCCTTTTCACGACGACAAGTCGCCTAGCTTTAGCGTCAGTCCAACTAAGCAGTTTTACTACTGCTTTAGCTGCGGGGCCGGGGGCAACGCTTTTAAGTTTTTGATGGAACTGGGCAAGCGCTCATTTGCCGATGTTGTGCTGGATCTGGCCCGTCGCTATCAGGTGCCCGTGACCACTATGGAGCCCGCTCAGCAGCAGGAATTGCAGCGTAAGCTGACCCTGCGCGAGCAGCTCTACGAGATTGTGGCGGTAGCTGCGAAGTTTTATGAGCATGCCCTGTTCCAGCCGGATGGTCAGCAGGCGCTCACCTACCTACGACAGGAACGGCAGCTCAGCGAGCAGACGATCAAGCACTTTCAGCTGGGCTATGCGCCCGAAGGCTGGCAAACGCTCTATGGCTACCTGGTAGAGCAAAAGCGCTATCCGGTCAATCTGGTGGAGCAGGCCGGGCTGATTGTGCCGCGTCAGGGCGGCAGCGGCTATTACGACCGGTTTCGCTGCCGCCTGATGGTGCCCATTCACGATGCCCAAAACCGGCTGATTGGCTTTGGCGGACGCGCCCTGAGCGCTGATGCTAAGCCCAAGTATCTCAATTCCCCTGAGACCGAACTGTTTGATAAGGGTAGAACGCTATTTGGGTTGGATAAGGCGAAGGCAGCGATCGCCCAGCAAGATCGTGCCATCGTCGTCGAGGGCTATTTTGACGTGATTGCCCTCCACGCCGCCGGGATCACCTACGCAGTCGCTGCTCTGGGGACCGCTCTGAACGCGGGCCAGGTAAAACAGCTGCTGCGCTATACCGAATCCAAGCAGATTATTTTCAACTTTGACGCCGATGCTGCTGGGGTTAAAGCTGCCGAGCGAGCAATTGGTGAAGTAGCTGAAATGGCCTATCGCGGCGATGTGCAGCTGCGCATTCTCAATATTCCCGATGGCAAAGATCCAGATGACTACCTGCGAGCTCACACCTCAGCCGAATATCAGGCGCTAGCCGACACCGCCCCGCTCTGGCTAGACTGGCAAATTAGCAACTTACTGCGCAACCTGGATCTCAAGCAGGCCGATCAGTTTCAGCAGGCATCTCAGGCTGTAGTCGGCTTACTGAGCGATATTGCCAATGCCGATACCCGCACCCACTATATTCGCTACTGCGCTGAGATTTTTAGCCAGGGCGATAGCCGGATTGTGCCGCTGCTGGCAGAAAACTTTTTGGCTCAGGTGCGCCGCAAACGTCGCGCTCCAGACGGGACGAAAGCCGCTCACGACGTGCAGGTGCTCAGCCGCAGCTTTTTAGAAGAAGCCGAAGCCGCCCTGCTGCGCATCTATATTCACGGCGCTGAGCACCGCCAAACCATCGTCGATAGCCTGGAAACGCGCGATTTGCAGTTTAGCTTTTCCCACCACCGCGCCCTTTGGCGGATGGTCACTGAGCTGACGAACGTCGATCTCTCCTCGTCTAGCCTGCTCGAAACCCTGCGCAATTTTTCGGCTGAGTCTACCGGTTCGCTCTCTCAGGTGCACCATCTGCTCTACCTCGAAGAAAAAACTCAGTTGGATGTGCTCAGAGCACCGCTGGTGATTCGAGCGGCGATCGCCTGCTTAGAAAAAAATATGTGCGAAAAGCGCTATCGCCTGCTGCTTAACCTCTGGGCCGATAGCGACTTTTCTACCTCTCCCGAAAAACACAGTCAGTATCAAAAGCAAATCGTGGCCGAAAAGCATCGCATTGCTGAACTCGAAGCAGAGCGCAGCGTAGACTTTGCCGATCTCGCCAGCATTCCCTGGGTACACCACTCATAGATGATAGCCGTCAGCAGGGAAATCTATTGCTAGGTAGCATGAACAGTTGGTCCTCTGCTACGCCTTGGCTAATGGCCCACCCCGACGCTCAAGATCTCGGCCAGTATGGCGAACAGCTAGTCTATCAGTGGCTAACCCAGCGCCACTGGAAAGTCATTCAGCAGCGCTGGCACAGCCGCTTTGGCGAAATTGATCTGATTGCTCAAGGCCATAGCGGTGATGGCGCTCTCCGCAGTGAGATGCTCGCCTTCGTAGAAGTGAAGACCCGCAGCCAGGGAAACTGGGACGCTGACGGGCTGCTCTCACTCACGCGCAGTAAACAGCGCAAGCTTCAAACAACCGCTCGCTACTTTTTAGTCCGGCATCCCTATCTTTCCGAACTCCCCTGCCGCTTCGACGTGGCCTTAGTGAGCTGCCAATCAGCGCCGCCTGCTCAGGGGCATCACCTGCTCGTCCCCAATTTGCAAAAATACCTGACCCTACAGACCTACATACCCAACGCTTTCTAAAGCGGCTATGCCAGTGTTTCTGGGCAGTAGCCCAGCCCCATCACAAACTGCTGACGAAATTCTTCAATCTCACGGCGATCGGGTTTGCCATGAGAGACCACCGCGACCTGATGGCGGCGCATCACGTCTACTGCTGACTGCCCCATCTCTAAGCCC